>JAOUIC010000113.1 GCA_029884275.1 Gemmatimonadota bacterium
GACCCGACCGGCGACAGCTCGAGCCCGTGCTCGACCAGCGCCTCGAACTCCGCCCGGTTGTAGGCGATGCCGCCGCCCGATCCGCCCAGCGTGAACGACGGGCGCACGATGGCGGGATAGCCCGTCTCGGCCACGCCGGCCAGCGCCTCCTCGACGGACTTCACCACCCGGCCCCGCGGCGTGGCCAGCCCGATGCGGATCATCGCCTCCGCGAATTCCTGCCGGTCCTCCGCCACCCGGATGGCCCGTTCGTTGGCGCCGATCAGCTCCACCCCGTACTTCGCGAGCGTCCCGTCCTTCACCAGCGCCATCGCGACATTGAGCGCCGTCTGGCCACCCATCGTGGGCAGCAGCGCGTCGGGTCGCTCCCGCTCGATGACCCGGGCCACCCACTCAGGCGTCACCGGCTCCACGTACGTTCGATCCGCGACCTCGGGATCGGTCATGATCGTGGCCGGGTTGGAGTTGACCAGGATGACCCGGTAGCCCTCCTCCCTGAGCGCGCGCACCGCCTGGGTTCCGGAATAGTCGAACTCCGCTCCCTGCCCGATGACGATCGGGCCCGAGCCGAGCAGGAGGATCGAACGAATGTCAGTCCGTTTGGGCATCTACCACATCCTGGAGCGTCTGGTCGAACGGAATGCGGGGGCTCCACCCGGTGGCGGCACGCAGACGAGACGGGTCGCCCACCAGGTAGGGCAGGTCGGCGGTCCGGGTGAGTTCAGGGACGACCTCCGGTGTGACCTGGACCCCGGCGGCATGCGCGAGGCGGTGAAAGACCTCGTGGAGTGAGTGACCGACCCCGGAAGCCACGTTATACACCGTGCCCGGCACGCCCTGGCGGAGCAGCGCGACGTAGGCCGCGACCACGTCGCGCACGTCGAGGAAGTCGCGGACCGGCTCGAGATTACCGGTCCGCACCGTGGTCGCGCCGAGGCGCCGCGCGGCCCGCAACCGGCGGGCGAAAGCCGGCACTACGTAGTGCTCACTCTGGCCCGGGCCAGTGTGCGGGAACGAGCGGGCGATGATCACGCGCAGCCCGGTCCGACGGGCCACCTCGCGCGCGGCCTCCTCGGCTCCCAGCTTGCTCGAGGCGTAGGGGGACACCGGCGCCGGCGGCTCTTCCTCCCGCCGGGGAGTCTGCGTCGCGCCCACGCCGTAGACCTCGGCCGTCGAGATCAGCAGCAGCAGGGGATCGGATCGCCCGGCGCTCCGCTGCTCGCCCAGCGCGTGGGCCAGGCGCGCCGTCCCGGCGGCGTTTACCTCCCAGGCGCGCCCGGGATCGCGGCGCGCCTCGGCGCCCGAGGCCAGCGCCGCAAGATGCACCACCGCCTCGGGCCGCTCGGCCACGGCTTCATCCACCGAACCCGGATCGGCGAGATCGAGAGACCGCCAGCGTACGCCCTGGTTTCGCGACCCGCCCGCCTCGGGGATCCCCTCCCCCGGCATGCGGGTGCCGCTGACGTCGAACCCTTCCTCGAGGAGGAGCGGCACCAGCCAGCGGCCGACGAACCCCGCCGCACCGGTGACCAGGACCGTCATCTGGCGGCCTCGAGCCGCTTCAGGTCGGCGTCCACCATCATCGTGATGAGCTCGCGGAACCCGACCGTGGGGCTCCAGCCGAGCTCCTCGCGGGCCCGAGTCGGGTCGGCGAGCAGGACATCGACCTCCGCCGGCCGCATGAACCGGGGGTCGGTCCGGACATGCGCCTGCCAATCGAGCCCGACATGAGCGAAGGCGACCTCCACCAGCTCGCGGACGGTGTGGGTCTCGCCGGTGCCGATCACGTAGTCCTGCGGTTCGGGCTGCTGCAGCATCCGCCACATCGCGTCCACGTAGTCGCCGGCGTAGCCCCAATCCCGCTGCGCGTCGAGGTTTCCAAGGCGCAGCTCGCGCCCGATGCCGAGCTTGATGCGGGCCACCCCGTCCGACACCTTCCGGGTCACGAACTCGATGCCGCGCCGGGGCGACTCATGGTTGAACAGGATGCCGCTCACGGCGTAGAGGCCGTACGACTCCCGGTAGTTCACCGTGATCCAGTGTCCGTAGCACTTGGCGACCCCGTAGGGCGACCGGGGGTAGAAGGGAGTCGTCTCGCGCTGCGGAGACTCGACGGCCCGTCCGAACATCTCGGAGCTCGAGGCCTGGTAGAACCGTGCCCGCGGCCAGGCCAGGCGGATGGCCTCGAGGATCCGGGTGACACCCAGGGCGGTGAATTCGCCGGTCAGCACCGGCTGGGTCCAGGAGGTGGGAACATAGGATTGGGCCGCGAGATTGTAGACCTCGTCCGGCTCGGTCTCCTTGATCACCATCGTGAGCGAATGCTGATCAAGCAGGTCGGCTGGCAGAATCTGCACCCGGCCCAGCAGGTGTTCGATCCGCTCGTAGCTGTGATGGCTGGTCCGGCGAACGACGCCGGTGACCTCGTACCCCTTCTGCAGCAGCAGTTCGGCGAGGTAGGAGCCGTCCTGGCCGGTGATGCCGGTGATCAGCGCCCGTGGCATAGGCACCCTCGGGGATGGAGTTGTGGCAAGCCGTTGACGCGACTATGTTTCAGGGCTTTTCCGACACCCATTGACCAGCGTGTGGAAGGGAATCTCGTATGGCCCGGGTTTGCTCCGTGTGCGGCAAAGGTCCGATGACCGGCAACAACGTCAGCCACGCCAACAACCGCAAGAAGCGTCGCTGGTATCCCAATCTCCAGACCGTCCGCGTCCTGGTTGGCGGTGCCCCCCGGCGCACGTCGGTCTGCACCCAGTGCCTGAAGTCCAACCGCGTGAAGAAGGCCTCCTGAGGCCGCCAGGCGATCGGTTACCGCGGAGGTCGCGGCAGGTAGCACGCCAGAAAAAAGGGGACCGTCAGGTCCCCTTCGTTCGTTCCCGGAACACCGAACCGTCGTGGCCATCTACTCGGGCAGGAGCTCGATGCGGGCCATTTCGGCCCCATCGCCGGGGCGATGCCCCAGCTTCAGAATCCGGGTGTAGCCGCCGGGCCGCGCGGCGAACCGCGGTCCGATCTCGGTGAAGAGGCGGGTCAGCGCCCCGCGCTCACGCACCTTCTGCGCGGCCAGCCGGCGGGCATGGAGATCGCCCCGACGCGCCAGTGTGATCAGGCGCTCGGCGTAGGGCCGGAGCTCCTTGGCCTTGGCGACCGTGGTTTCGATGCCACCGTGCAGGAAGAGGCTCGTCGCCATGTTCCGCATCAGCGCCCGGCGGTGTTCCGAGGTTCGCGACAGCTGGCGACCCTTGGCCTGGTGACGCATTTAGACCTCCTCCCCGCTCTCCACCACCGCGCGGACGCTCGGGGGTACACCAGGATCGACCACGCGAAGGTCGCCGGCCGCCTCCTCGAACTTCATCCCGAAGTTCAGATCGTGCTGGCGGAGCAGGTCGGCGATCTCCTTGAGCGCCTTCTCGCCGACGTTCTTGACCTTGAGCAGGTCGTCCTCGGTGTACTGGACCAGGTCGTACAGCGTCCGGATGTTCGAGTTCTTGAGCGAATTGAGCGACCGGACCGACAGCGCAAAATCGTCGATCGGCCGATCGAGCCGCTCCCGCAGCTGCCCCGCCAGCGCTGTTGCGGCCTGCGCCTCGGGCCGGGCCGTCGGAACCCGGCCGAATTCGACGAAGTACCGGAAGTGCTCCTGCGCCAGCGCCGCGGCGTAGGCGATGGCGTCCTCGGGCGAGATCGTGCCGTTGGTCTCGACGCTGACGGTCAGCCGGTCGTAGTCGGTCCGTTGTCCCACGCGGGTCTCGGCGACCGAGAAGTTCGCGCGGCGCACCGGGTTGTAGATCGCGTCGATGGCGATGAGGTCGACCGGCATGGAGCGGTCGCGGGGGTGCAGCTCCGACTCGACGTAGCCGCGTCCCTTGTTGACGTGCAGCTCGCCGTTGATTTCCCGATCGTCTTCCACGGTGAACAGCAGATGATCGGGATTCACGACCCGCACCGAACCGCTCGGCGTGATGTCGCGGGCGTAGACCGGACCGGCGCCGTCCTTGTGGATGCGCAGGACCGCCTCGTCCACGTCGTCGGCCAGCACCAGCGTCAGCGACTTCAGCCGCTGCACAATCTGGTGGACATCCTCATGCACGCCCATGACGGTCTGATGCTCATGGACCACACCGTCGAGGCGGAAGCCCCAGACCGCGCTTCCCCGGAGGGACGAGAGCAGCAGGCGCCGCAGCGAATTTCCCAGCGTGTGGCCGAACCCCCGCTCAAGCGGCTGCAGCCGGAACTCGGCATGATTGGGGTTGTCCTCCCGCTTGGACATCTCGACCAGGTGCGGGCGGACAAGGCCGGTCAGATCAATTGTCATGGTCACTTCGAGTAGAGCTCGACGATGAGCTGTTCCTGCGCATTGAGAGGGATCGCCTCACGCGTCGGGCGCTCGCGCATCCGCCCCGCGGCCTTCTCGCGATCCACCTCGAGCCACGACATCGGCTGGCCACGTGCGGCCAGCTCCATCGCAGCCTTGACGGACACCATTTCCCGACTGCCTGCGGCGACCCGGATCTCCTGACCCGGCCGCACCGCGTAGGACGGAACATCCACCTTGTGTCCCCCGATCTCGACATGGCCGTGCCGGACCAGCTGCCGGGCCGACTTGCGGCTGGAGGCGAAGCCCATGCGGTAGACCAGGTTGTCGAGCCGCGATTCGAGCGCGACCACCAGGTTGGTCCCCTTCACCCCGCTCTGATGCGTGATGCGGTCGAAGGTGTTCCGGAACTGGCGCTCGGTCAGACCATACATCCGCTTCACCTTCTGCTTCTCGCGGAGCTGACGGGAATACTCGGACACCTTGCGCATCCGCCCGGTAGACTGGCCGTGCTGGCCCGGGGCGTAGCCCCGGCGCTCGATGGCGCACTTCTCGGTCATGCAGCGACTGCCCTTGAGAAACAGCTTGGTGCCCTCCCGGCGGCACTGCCGGCAGCTCGGCCCGGTGTATCTCATGGTTCAGACCCGCCGCTTCTTGGGAGGACGGCAGCCGTTGTGCGGAATCGGCGTAACATCACGGATGGACAGTACCTTGAGGCCGACGGAGGCCAGCGCCTGGATGGCCGATTCGCGCCCGCTGCCGGGCCCCTGGAGCCGCACATGCACCCGCCGCACGCCCAGGTTCACCGCTTCGCGGCCACAATTCTCCGCCGCGACCGTGGCGGCGAACGGGGTGGACTTCTTGGAGCCCTTGAAACCCGCCTTGCCCGCGGACCCCCAGGCCAGCGTGTTGCCCTTCAGGTCCGTAATGGTGATCAGCAGGTTGTTGAACGTGGCGCAGATGTGAGCGATCGCCTCGCTCTCCACCACCTTCTTCCCGCGCTTCGCGGCCGCGGCCTTTATCGGCGCCGCGGCCGGTGCCTCGGGCGTCGTCGGAATGATTGGCGTCGTCATATTACTTCTTGGTCACCTTCTTCTTGCCCGCGATGGCCCGGCGCGGGCCCTTCTTGGTGCGGGCGTTGGTATGGGTGCGCTGGCCGCGGACCGGCAGGCCGCGCCGGTGGCGCGACCCGCGGTAGCTGCCGATATCCATCAACCGCTTGATGTTCATGGCGACCTCCGTGCGGAGGGAGCCCTCCACCCTGACGGAGCGGTCGATGTACTGGCGCAGACGGGCCACCTCGGAGTCGCTGAGATCCCGGACCCGTGTGTCCGGGCTGACGCCCGTCTCGGCCAGGATGCGATTGGAGGTCGGCCGACCCACGCCGAAGATGTAAGTGAGGGCGATCTCGACCCGCTTCTCGCGCGGGAGGTCTACACCGGAAATGCGCGCCATCGGTTACCCCTGCCGCTGCTTGTGCTTCGGAGTCCGCTTGCAGATGACCCGGACCGTGCCGCGCCGCCGCACGACCTTGCAATGCTCGCAGATCGGTTTGACACTCGAGCGTACCTTCACGGAGAAACTCCTAAAACCGGGTTTCGGAATAGCACGAGAATGTATCGGGGGGGTGGGCACAATGCAAGGGAGCCGAGTGACTTAGGCTGTTGGCGGCCGGGAGCCCGCTCCCTGGCGGGCGGCAGCCGCCATCTCGAGGTAGACCGACCTGGGATCCGCCGCGGCCAGGATGGGCCGGCCGACCACCAGGTGGGTGGCGCCTGCCGCCGCCGCCTCGGCCGGGGTGGCGGTCCTGACCTGATCCCCGGCGGGGTCCCCGGAGCGGCGAATCCCGGGCACCACCACCCAGGCCTCCCGGGGAAGCCGGCCCCGGACC
>JAOUIC010000114.1 GCA_029884275.1 Gemmatimonadota bacterium
CCGCCACGGTGGCCTTGCCGCCTTCGTAGGGGTCGAGCGCGACCAGCCGGCTGTTGCAGTCCACCGTCACCGCGAGGCCGAAGTCGGTGTCGGGCACCTTGAGGACCCCGGCATCGCCGCCGGGCCCGATCAGTGTCGAACCCTGCACGGTCGAGTCGTACTGCTCGAACACCCACCGCTTGGAGGCGATGCTCGGATCGTCGAGCAGGAGCAGCAGGGCGCCTCGCACGTCGGCCTTCGGCGCGGTGGCTCCGGGCTGGCGGGCCCGCCGCTCGACGGCCTCCAGGCTCTCCCTGGCCTCGGGATGGTAGATCGGCGCGTCGTCCACCAGCCGGTGGCCCGGGATCTCCGCCACGGTGACACCATTGTGCCGGATGCGGAAGAGTCCGTCATCGGTCACCCGGCCGACCGGAGTGGCGTTCAGCTCCCACTTGGCGCACACGGCCTGGATCTCGGCCACCCGCTCCGGCTCCGCCACGATGAGCATCCGCTCCTGCGATTCGCTGAGCATGATCTCGTAGGGCGTCATCCCCGCCTCGCGGGTCGGGACCTTGTCGGTCTCGATCTCCACGCCCACGCCGCCCCGCGCCGCCATCTCGGCGGAGGAGCTGGTCAGCCCGGCGGCGCCCATGTCCTGGATCGCCACCACCAGCCGCTGCTCGATCAGCTCGAGGGTCGCCTCCAGCAGCAGCTTCTCGGTGAAGGGATCGCCCACCTGCACCTGCGGCCGCCGCGCCTCGCTCTTCTCCGAGAGGTCCTCGGAGGCGAAGCTGGCGCCATGGATGCCGTCCCGGCCGGTGCTCGATCCCATCGCGAGCAGCACGTTGCCGACTCCGTGGGCCCGGGCCAGCGTCAGGTCGGACTCGCGCAGCAGGCCCACGCACATCGCGTTCACCAGCGGGTTGCCGCTGTAGCCGGGGGCGAAGTCCACTTCGCCCCCCAGCGTCGGCACCCCCACGCAGTTGCCGTAGTCGCCCACCCCCTTCACCACCCCGGCGAAGAGATAGCGGTTGCGGGGGATGTCGAGCGGGCCGAAGCGCAGACTGTTGAGCACCGCGACCGGGCGGGCGCCCATGGTGAACACGTCGCGCAGGATGCCGCCCACCCCGGTCGCCGCGCCCTGGTACGGCTCGACCGCCGACGGATGATTGTGCGACTCGATCTTGAACGCGACGGCCCATCCGTCGGGTAACCGGAGCACACCGGCGTTCTCCCCCGGTCCCTGAATGACCTGCGGTCCCTGGGTCGGGAAGCTCTTGAGCACCGGCTTCGAGTGCTTGTAGGAGCAGTGCTCCGACCAGAGGGCCGAGAAGACGCCGAGCTCGGTCAGCGTCGGGACCCGGCCCAGCATCGCGACGATCAGGGTGTATTCGCTCTCGCGCAGGTTGTGCGCCCGCGCGACGGAGACGTCCACCGGCGGTTCGCCGGGGAAGGGGCGGGCCGACGTCGGCCGGGTCGTGGCGCTCAGAGGTCCACCTTGGGCGAGGGTTTCTTGCCGAAGGCCACCATGACGTCGTCCATCAGCCGGAAGACCAGGCCCTTGTCGTAGTGCGCCAGGATGGCCCGCACCTCGCCGAAGTCGAACCAGCTCCCCTTGCAGTCGGGGCAGGTGTCGACCTCGATCTGCTGCAGGGTGTGCGTCTCCAGGTGGCCGCCGCACTTGGGGCAGCGCATGAAGTGCGAGCGGCGTTCGGCATCGCTGGCGCGCGCCTCTTCCTGCTGGCGCTTTCGTTCGATCCGCTCGGCGTCGAGCTTCAGGAAGTACTCGTCTTCGTTGCGGCTGGGCTTGAATTCGGTGGTCATGAGGGCGTTACCTGGATCCTGGTGAACGTCGTCGAACGCCTGAGCTGGGCGGGGGCGCCGCCCCACTGCAGGACGGAAGTGAAGAACCCGAGCCCGTCGGTGTTGCCGATCGCGGGGTCGGCGGCCCGGTCGGGATGGGGCATGAGCCCCACCACGTTGCCCAGGTCGTTGCAGATCCCCGCGATCTCGCCGAGCGAGCCGTTGATGGTCTCGGGGAGCGCCCCGCCGTCGAGCCCGACATAGCGCACCACCACGCGGCCATCGGCTTCCAGGCGGGCGAGGGTGGCCTGGTCCGCCGCAAATCGGCCCTCGCCATGGGCCACCGGCATGCGCAGGATGTCGCCCTTGCGGTAGGCGCTGGTGAAGGGCGTTTCGGTCTGCTCCACCCGGAGCGCGACCGGCCGGGCCACGAAGGTCAGGCGACTGTTCCGCATCAGCGCGCCGGGCAGGAGCCCCGCCTCGCAGAGAATCTGGAACCCGTTGCAGATGCCCAGCACCGGTCCACCTGACTCGGCGAAGCGCTGAACCGCGGCCATCACCGGGCTGAACCGGGCGATGGCCCCTGAGCGGAGGTAGTCGCCGTAGCTGAACCCGCCGGGAAGGAGCACCGCGTCCGCCTGCTCCAGGTCGGTCTCCCGGTGCCAGACGAAGTAGGCGTCGGCCCCGGCCCGGCGCGCGCTGTTGAGCGTGTCGAAGTCGCAGTTGCTGCCGGGGAACCGGACCACCGCTACTCGCTTCATCAGCCCTCCACCTCGACCAGGAAATCCTCGGTCACCGGGTTGGCCAGCAGTTTGTCGCACATGGCCGTCGCCTGGGCGTGGGCCTCGTGCTTCGAGGCCGCCTCCACCGACAGCTCGATGGCCTTGCCGACCCGGACGTCTTTGGCGCCCGCAAAACCGAGGGCGGACAGCGCGTGCTCCACCGCCTGGCCCTGCGGGTCGAGCAGCCCCGCCCTCGGAACCACACGGACATGAACCCGGAAATTCATCGTCTCAGCTCCACTCTCGTCAGGTTGCCGCCGCGTGGTCTCCGCGGCGGCTCATGGTTCAGGCGGCCGGCGCGGCACGACCAGCCGCGGCAGGGTTCGCCGCGTGCCGGGCCCCTCGGACGTGTCCGGCACCTCGACATCGACCGGGGGCAGCCCGTTGCCCGGCCGCTCGCCCAGGCTGATCAGCAGCTGCCGCGCCACCCCGAAGGCCAGGTAGGTGATGCCCAGCGGAAAGAGGAAGTGCTCCGGAACCCAGAGGCTGCACACCAGGATCGCCAGGTGAAGGCCCAGCCCGAGGATCCCCTTCAGCGACCGGAACCCCACCGGCGGGAACCGCGGGTACTTGATCGTGCTGACCATCAGCAGCGACAGCAGCACGATGAGGATCGTCAGCCCGTCGCGCTGCAGATTCAGGTAGGCCAGCGACCGCTGGTACCACTCGGTGGTGGAGAATGGGTAGTAGACGGCGAGCGTCATCCCCGCGGACGGCGAGGGCATGCCGGTGAACCAGCCGGGAGTGCCGGTGCCATGCTGGACGTTGTACCGGGCCAGGCGCACCGCCACCGCCACCACGTAGATGAAGCAGATCAGCCAGGCGAACTTGCCGGCCGACTGGAACTCGAGGAAGTACATGATCATCGCCGGTGCGACGCCGAAGCTGATGCAGTCCACCAGGCTGTCCAGCTCGGCGCCGAACCGGGTGCCGCTGCCCGAAAGGCGCGCCACCCGCCCGTCGAGCATATCGAGCACGCCGGCAAAGACGACGCACCACGCCGCCCACATGAAGTTGCCGCGCGAGGCGCTCACCATGGCCCAGAAACCGAAGAAGAGGTTGCCCAGCGTGAACGCGCTTGGCACCACGACCACCACTTGGCGGAACTCGGGCCGGCGGAGCCTGGGACGGGTCGGGATCAGGGCCATCGGGCCACCACGGTCTGGCCCGCCCGGGTCATCTCCCCGGTCCGGACCGTCACGGTCGCATCAGGCGGGAGGAACACGTCCACCCGCGAGCCGAAACGGATCAGGCCCATCCGCTCGCCCTGCACCGCCTTGGCGCCCACCTGGTGGTCGGTCACGATCCGGCGCGCCACCAGTCCCGCGATCTGCCGCACCAGCACCCGGCCGTGCGCCGTGGCGATGCCCAGCGAACACTGCTCGTTCTCCAGGCTTGCTTTCTCGGTCCCGGCATGGCCGAAGACGCCGGCGTTGTAGTGGCGGTACTCGATCGTTCCCGACACCGGGTAGCGGTTCACGTGGACGTTGAACACGTTCATGAAGATGGAGACGCGGGTCGTAGGGCCGCTGACGTAGGCCGGCTCATCCACCGTCACCACGCTCACCACCTCGCCGTCCGCCGGGGCAATGACCAGGGTGTCGCCCCGCGGTCCCTCGCGCAGCGGGTCGCGGAAGAACGCAATCACCCAGATCGCGATCGGAGCCCACAGCGCCGCCGCGTACCACGGGGCGAACCTGGCCAGGAGCGCGGCGATGAGCCACGCCGCCGCGATGAACGGCCACCCCTCGGGAGCGATCCTGAAGTTCATCAGGCGTCCCCGGGGAGATCATACCCGGTGAGCAGCCGGAAGGCCTCGAGGTAGCGCCTGCTGGTCGCCTCGACCACTTCCGGCGGAAGCGGGGGAGGCGGCGCCTCCCCGTTCCACTGGCCGGCGGTCTTGAGGAGGGTCAGATAGTCGCGCAGCGGCTGCTTGTCGAAGCTCGGCTGCGACCGCCCCGGCTGATACTGGTCGGCGGGCCAGAACCGGGAGGAGTCGGGCGTCAGGACCTCGTCGATGAGCAGCAGACCGCCCCGGCTGTCGCGGCCGAACTCGAACTTGGTGTCGGCGATGATGATCCCGCGGGTCGCGGCGTGATCCCGGCCCGCGGCGTAGACCGCCAGGCTGAGGTCCCGGAGCTTCCCGGCGGCCCCGGCGCCGAGCGCCCCAGCCATTGCGTCGAACGTGACGTTGATGTCGTGGCCGGCCTCCGCCTTTGTGGCCGGCGAGAAGATGGCCGGCTCCAGTCGGGAGCTCTCCACCAACCCCTGCGGGAGCGGCTCACCGGCGAGGGTGCCGCTCTCCCGGTACTCCTTCCAGGCGGAGCCGGAGAGGTAGCCCCGCACCACGCATTCGAACGGCACCGGCAGGGTGCGGCGCACCAGCATGGCACGGCCCGTGATCTGGTCGCGATGCTGAGCCAGTTGCGGCAGGCGCCGCAGGATCTCGGCGGTGCGGGCGGTGACGAAATGGGTGTTGACGACCGAGCCGAGCCGGTCGAACCAGAAGGCGCTGATCTGGGTGAGCACCGCGCCCTTCCGCGGAATGGCCTGGCTCATCACCACGTCGAATGCGCTGACCCGGTCGCTGGCCACCAGGAGCAGGTGCTCGGGGTCCACCTCGTACACCTCCCGCACCTTCCCCTTGCGGAGGAGCGGGAGAGGGAGGCGACTCTCGGTCAGGACGGCGGTCATGCGGTCTCGGTCGGCGGGTTGGCGGTGCACGTCACACTCGGACCTCGGCGCCCGCGACGGCGACCGCAAGCGGCGCAGCGCGGCCCAGCAGCGGGGCGAGGTACTCCACCAGGAACTCCGACACCTGCTCGGCGGAGCGGCCGGTGTATCGGATCGGGTCGAGCTCGGCCTGGAGCCGCCCGGTGGGAATCTTGGCGAAGGTGGCGTCCGCCGCCAGTCGCTCCAGCAGGTGATTCGGCTCGCCGCGGCCCACCGCTTCGGCGGTGGCGAGGGAGTGCCTGCGGATCACCTCGTGCAGCGCCTGCCGGTCTCCCCCCGACTCGACCCCGAGCATGAGCCACCGCTCGGTGGCCATGAAGGGCATCTGGTCCCGCACATGGCGGGCGATGGCCTCGGGCCGCACCTCGAGGCCGGCGGCGATGTTCTCCGCCAGCACCAGGATCGCGTCGGTGGCGAGGAACGATTCTGGCAGCGTCAGGCGGCGGTTGGCGGAGTCGTCCAGGGTCCGCTCCAGCCACTGGGTCGCGGCGGTGTGCGCGGTGTTCGCCTGCAGGCTGATCACGAACCGCGCCAGGCCGCAGATCCGCTCGGCCCGCATCGGGTTCCGCTTGTACGCCATCGCGCTGGAGCCGATCTGCTCCTGCTCGAACGGCTCCAGCAGTTCGCCCTCATGCTGCAGCAGGCGGAGGTCGGTCGCCATCTTCGCGGCCGACTGGGCGATCCCCGAGAGCAGGTCGAGGACCTGGCTGTCGCCCTTGCGGCTGTAGGTCTGGCCCGTCACCGGGTAGACCCGCGGGATCCCGAGTCGCTCGGCGATCTTTCGCTCCAGTTCGCGAACCTTCGCGTGCTCGCCCTTGAAGAGCTCGAGGAAGCTGGCCTGCGTGCCGGTGGTGCCCTTGCAGCCCCGCAGCCGCA
>JAOUIC010000115.1 GCA_029884275.1 Gemmatimonadota bacterium
CCAGCCGTTCGATGGCGTCCGTGAGGCGCTTCACGTGCCCCTCGGACAGGTCTCTCTGATAGGGCGTGGGAGACACCATGTCGATCGGGAGCGCCGCGAGCAGCTGCCACTGCCCGCCCATCGGTTCGCGGTAGCTCCCCAGCACCTGGCCACCATCCTCCTCGATCAGCTCGATGAGCCGACCGAGCGCGGCGGGCGGCTCCCCTCCGTGGACCTGCTTCGGGGTGAGCCCCCGCGGCTCCGGTGGAGCCTTGGCCCGCCTGGCGCGGGGGCGGCGTGTCTGGCTGGCCTGACTGGTACCCATCGGACCTCCGATGTGAGGGCGGGGCGTGTCTGGCTGGTCTGCCTGGTACCCATCGGTACGTCCGATGTGCGGGCGGGCCCAAGGCCCGCCCTTACGACAGTCCGACCCCGCTGTCCCCTCGACATTACCCCCATCTCCGGCCCTCCGCCACGTCGCGCCGGGGTGGCCCGTGCCGGTTTCCCCGGGGATGTGTGTGCCGCTATCGTTGTGTCGTCCGATTGCCGAGTCCCCACACGCCGGCCCCCATGCGCCTGTTCCGATCGCTGCTCCCGCTACTGCTGGCCTCCTGCGTGCCCGCCGGGTCGCCGCCTGACTCCCCGACCCCCTACGGTCCGCTTCCGGAGCGGGCTGACACCGCTCCCATACCCTCCCCCGGTGAGCCCTATCGCGCCGGCGAAACGCCGTTCGGATGGCCGCTCCTCACGCCACAAGCCTCTCGCACGGAGCGGGGCCTGATCGCGGTGCATGCCGTGGACGACCAGGTAGTCTGGGCGGCCGGGGCCGGCGGCACGTTCACGGTGACGCGCGATGGCGGCAAGACCTGGCGGGCGGGCACCGTGCCGGGCGCGGACAGCCTCCAGTTCCGCGACGTCCACGCGGTGAACGACCGGGTCGCCTGGTTGCTCAGCATCGGCAACGGCACCGACTCCCGGATCTACCGCACGGTGGACCGGGGACGCAACTGGGCGGTGCAGTTCATCAACCGGGACCCGAAAGCGTTCTATGACTGCTTCGCCTTCTGGGACGAGCGGAGCGGCATCGCCATGAGTGACAACGTCAATGGCGTCTTCCCCATCCTCCGCACCGAAGACTCCGGGCGCGAGTGGCAGCTGATCAGTGACCCGACGGACTCGGCGGGGTCGCGCGTCCCTCCCGCCACCGCGGGCGAGGGTGGCTTCGCCTCCAGCGGCACCTGTGTGATCACGGCCGGCGAATCCGAAGCCTGGATCGCGACCGGTGCCGGCGCCTCGGCGCGCCTGCTCCACACCACCGACCGGGGCTACTCCTGGACCAGCATCCCGACTCCAATGGTCGCCGGCACGGCGACCACGGGGCACACCTCGATCACCTTCCGTGACATGCGGTACGGCCTCGCGGTGGGAGGGGATGTGGCGGCGCTGGACAGCCGGACCGACAACGTGATTCGCAGCGCCGATGGCGGGAAGACCTGGACCGCAGGCGGGACCCTGACCTTTCCGGGGCCCGCGCACGTCGTGGTGTTCGTGCCGCAGGGAAGCGGGCTCGCCGTCGCGGCGGGACCGCGAGGCGCGAGCTGGACGGGAGACGACGGGCGCACCTGGTTCGCCCTCGACACGCTCAACTACTGGGGTGCTTCGTTCGTCGGTCGCGACGCCGGCTGGCTGGTCGGACCGAAGGGCCGGATTACGAAGGTGGAACTGGAGAAGCGGTAGGGCCGGCACGGAGGCCGGCCCTACCGCAGCATCGTCTCACTTCATGCCGAGCAGCTCGACCTCGAACACCAGCACCGCGTCCGGCGGAATGTCGGGAGGAGAGCCCTGAGGCCCGTACCCGATGTGGCTCGGAATCCAGAACTGGTACTTCGACCCCACGTTCATCAGCTGAATCCCTTCGACCCAGCCTGGAATCACCTGAGTGAGGCTGAACGAGACCGGCTCCCGCCCGATTGAACTGTCGAATTCCTTGCCATCGAGCAGGGTGCCCCGGTAATGCACGGTGACCACGCTGGTCTTCTGGGGCCGCGGGCCGGTGCCAGCCGTCAACACCTTGTACTGCAGCCCGCTCGCGGTGACCTTCACCCCTTCCTTTGACTGGTTCTCGGCCAGGAACTTCTCGCCCTGGCGGCGATTCTCGGCGCCGGAGAGGGAATCCTTCTGACGCTGCTGCATGATCATCCGGGATTGAAAGGTCATCATCACTGACTGCATCACCGAGTCGGGCATCCGGGACTGGGCGCCGGCCAGGCCGTCCCGCAGGGCGCTCAGCATCACCTCCGCGTTGACCGGCACCGACTGGCGCTTGAGGTTTTCACCGTTCTTGAAACCGAGGATGTAGCTGACGCTGTCTTCGAGCGTGACGAGCTTGCCGCCCTGGGCGGCAGAGGTCTCGCAGCCCATCGCCGCGGCGGCCAGCACCGCGAGGGACAGGAAACGCATGAGGGCTCCAGAAAAGGGAACGAAGGACCGAACCAAACGGGCCGCAATATACACAGGCGGCCCGTTCCGGCGGAGCCGGGAGCCGTGCCTTCAGGGCCGCGGCTTCAACTCCCAGAGCACATTCACAATGCGCCACTCCCCGTTCCATTTCGCCAGGTGCAGGTAGTCCACCCATCCCGACATCGTCACCCGGGCGCTCGCGGCCGAGCCGAAGATGTCGAGGATGACGACATCCTTCAGCTGCTTGTCGGCCGGAGTGCTGCGTCCGCCGCCCCGGCCGACCGCATCAATCAGCTGTGCCGCCGTCATCTGCTGCAGGCGGCTGGCCCCGGTGCTGTCGGTGCGGGCAATGCGCTTGGCCAGATCCGGATGCAGCGCACGCTCCATCCGCGTCGCGTCCCCCTCGTACCATCCCTCGGCGTAGTCAAGCGCGGCGCGCCGGATGCCGGCGCTGTCGGCCGGGGATTGAGCGCTCACAACCTCAGGAGCGGCCATGAGCAAGGAGAAGAGAACCAGCAGGTTGGATGGAGTTCGCGACAGTCGCATGGGTGGCTCGGGGAACGGGGTCTGAGCAGGACGCCGGGGCCTAAGTCAATGTTTCACTCCGGTGTACCGCTACCGCCCGGTCACGCAGGGGCCGTCCGCCGGGATGACAGTCGGGGGGTGACCGGATGGCCACCCCCCGACTTGCTGCTGCTCCGCTGCGAACTCAGGATGCCGGCGTCCGGGTCACCGTGTACTGGCCGCAGGCGGTGAAGGTGATGTCGACGTCGGTCACGCCCTGGTCCCGGGTGACCATCAGGTGCAGCGAGCCGCTGGTGATTTTCGGCGGAACGTCGCAGGCCGGATCGTAGACCAGGGGCGCCGTGGTCGTGGTGACCACCGACCAGACCCTCGGCCCGCGCTCCCACTGGCTGGTCCCGCCCAGCGTCCAGCTGCCCGCCGGCAGCGGCTGCCCCGGCAGGATGGTCCCGGCAGCGGTGGCCGTGAACTTGCCGACCCAGTCCTTCTCATGGATCGAGGTGAACCCGCCGGCGTGGGTCCACTGAGTGACGAAATTCGTGACCGTGTGGCCGAGGGTATCGGGGCTGGCTCCCCACTCGCGGCTGCCGTCATGCACCGCCACGAAACTCCGCGCCGGGAACGTCTCGTTGGTGCGAGCCCGGGTGAACTGGGTGAAGATGTGGCGGACGCCGTGGCTCGTCGCCAACGGCAGCGGATCGACGATGTCGATCGTGCCGTCGAGCGAATCGGTGACCTGGCCCATGTGGTGAATGAAGACGCAGCCCGCGAAATCGAACCGCACCGAATCGGGAACCATGTCCCCGTCGCTGTTGACCGGAGGCATTGGAGAGATCGTGACACAGAGAGGCGGCTGTCTCGGCCCGCCCGACGGGGCAGGCATCATCATCGGAATCCCGGTTGCTGGATCGAATCCGGACACTTCGATCATCTCGGCGGCATCGAGCACCACATCCCCGCCCAGCTGCTGTACCTCAGCGGCGGTCAGGGTACTGCCAGTCGCGCCGCCATCCGGGCCCGAGCTGTCGCTGCACGCGGCCCCAAGCAGAACCACGATCATGGCGGCGCCAGGCATGAAGATCTTGCGAAACATGAGGCACATCCTTGTGTGAAGAACTGTCGATATCGGCCAGTGGACAACCCGTGAGACGAGACCCGTCCGGGTTTGTTAACCGGTGATCCGCGTCACCCTCGGCAGCCGAGTCCAGCGGGTCAAGATAGCAGCCTGCCGCCTCCCTGGCGGTGACCGGCGTTACGCCGGCTTCTCGGAGCCCGGGCGGCAGCCGAACAATCCCAGCCTGCCCATGATGATCTCGGCCAGGCAGAAATTCGTGAAGCTGGACTGAATCAGGTTGAAGCCGGCGAAGGCGGTGAGCAGGAACCAGTACGGGCTCACCCACCAGCCGAGCGACAGCGACGTCAGGATCACCGTTCCGGCGAACCGCCGGATGACCTTCTCATTGCACATCCTTCCCTCCTCCTTAGTCGTTCGAGTCATTCAGCCGCGGCGGCACGCCGCTGCAGCTCCCAGTAGAGCAGTGGGACCACCACCATCGTCAGCATCGTGGCCACGATCGCGCCGCTCATCAGCGCCACCGCCAGGCCCTGAAAGATCGGGTCGAGCACCATGACGAGTCCACCCACCACCACCGCGAGCGCGGTGAGGACGATGGGCCGGAACCGGACCGCCCCCGCCTCGATCACCGCCTCCGCGAGGGGGACGCCCCGCCGTTCGGCCAGCTGCACAAAGTCCACCAGCAGGATCGAGTTGCGCACGATGATCCCGGCCAGCGCGATCATCCCGATCATGCTGGTCGCGGTGAAGAAGGCCCCGGTGGCGGCATGCCCTGGCAGGATGCCGATCAGCGTGAGCGGGATCGGAGCCATGATCACCAGCGGGATGGCGAACGACTCGAACCACCAGACCACCAGCACGTAGATCAGGAGCAGCACCGCCGCGAACGCCAAGCCGAGGTCGCGAAACACCTCGATGGTGATCTGCCATTCCCCGTCCCACTTTATCGCAGTCTCATCCAGCCGGTCAGGCTGGACGGCATTGTAGCGCCGAATCTCCGCGCCCTGCACCCGGACGGTGTCGAGCGCCTGGTTCATGGCCAGGATGGCGTAGACCGGACTCTCGATCGAGCCGGCGACATCGCCGGTCACGTAGATGACCGGCCTGAGGTCACGGCGGTGCCGTGACGGCTCCCTGAGCGTCGAGTCCACCGTGACGAAACGGCCCAGCGGCGCGGGGCCTGACATGGTCGGGACCGGCAGCGCCAGGAGCCCCTCGAGGCTGGAGCGATCTGCCAGGGGCAGTCGCGGCACGATGGCCAGGCCTTCCCGCGCCGTGGGCGACGCCGCGAGACCGACCGGAGCACCGGACTGCGCCAGGTAGACGGTCTGCACCAGCTGGTCCACGCTGACCCCGGCCGACGCGGCGCGCGCCCGGTCGATCCGGAGCGCCAAGCGGATCTGCGGCGCCTCGACCGTCCAGTCCACGTCGACCACGCCAGGGGTCCGCTCCATGACCTCCTTCACCCGGCGGGCCGTTTCCAGGCGGACGCTGTCGCTGCCGGCGTACACCTCCGCCACCAGCGTCGACAGCACCGGCGGACCGGGCGGAATTTCGGCGATCTTGGCGCTGGCTCCGTACCGCCGCGCGATCGAGTCCACCGCGGGACGAACCGCGACCGCGATATCGTGGCTCTGCCGCGAACGCTCCTCCTTCGGCAGCAGGTTCACCTGCACGTCGGCCACGTTCGAGCCCCGGCGCATGAAGTAGTGCCGCACCAGGCCGTTAAAGTTGAACGGCGCCGCGGTGCCGGCGTACACCTGGGTGTGCCGCACCTCCGGCACGGTCCGGAGGTACCCGGCGACCTCCGCGCCGAGCGCGGCGCTGGTCTCGAGTGTCGTGCCTTCCGGCAGGTCGAGGATGACCTGAAACTCCGACTTGTTGTCGAATGGCAGCATCTTGACTTCGACCAGCTTCACCGCGAGCAACCCCACTGAGAGCAGCAGCAGGCCGAGCACGCCGCCGTAGAACCCCCGCCTGAGGGCGGGGCGCTGCATCAGCGCGGTCATCAGCGGGCGATACAGGCGGGCGAAGCGGCCGTTCTCTTCCGGCT
>JAOUIC010000116.1 GCA_029884275.1 Gemmatimonadota bacterium
CGGGGTCTTCCTGGTTTCCCTGATGTACAACGGCCCGCGCTCGCGGACCGCCAAGCGCCACCAGTGGTCAGCCTTCAGGCTGCTCGGCGCCGGTGGCGCCTCGATTCCGGCGGAAGAGAACATGGAAATGGTCGAGCCGGTGACCGAGCTGGGCGGCGAAGCAACTACACCCTGACCCCCTCCCGCTACTCGAATTTGAACGGCGTCGTAAAGCTCGCCTCGTCCGCGGCGGCATCGTGCCCGTACCCCACCGATGCCACGCCGACCGTGGCGGCCGCCTCGGTGTTGGTCACTACCTGGGAGTAGTGTGCAGCCGAGTCGGTCGCAGCCGTCGCGTTGACGCCACCCGGGAACGTGAGCGAACTGTAGTGCGTGAGTTCCTCGGAATCGAGACTCTCGTCGGCGGCGTTGTAGTAGGTGAAGCGGACGGTGTCCACGACGCCGGCGTGCAGCCGGAGGGTGTCGTCCGCCATCGTGGCACCGTTGACGGCCATGTCGAAGCGAACTGGCGTGTGGTCTTCCGCAGCCATCTCCTCGGAGGAATCACAGGCCGCGATCAGGGCGGCACCCGCGGTGAGCAGCATGAGGGACATTGCGCGGAAAGTCCTGCGGTACATTGGAGCCCCCGTTCCTGAGTGTGTGACTGAGTGAGTGAGTAAGTGAGTCGAGAAGCGGCGCTCAGGGCGCCCAGGTGAAGGCGACGCGAAGGGTCCGCGGCCTGCCGGGATTGACAAATCCAGACGAACGCAGCTCCGGGTACTCGCGATCGAACAGATTCTGCAGGCTGACGTCTGCCGTGATCGTGGAGGCGAGCGGCACCAGCGCGCCGAGATCGGCCACCAGGTACGGCTGGGTCTCGACATCGGGCTCGCCGATCGGGACGTAAGGCCCGAGCAGCCGGACGCCAAGGCTCGCGGTGAACCGGCCACCGAGCACCGTGGTCAGCCCGAACTGTCCCACGTACTGTGCAACGCCGGGAACGCGTTCCCCGAAGTCGAGCTCCTCGTGAAAACGGAAGCGCGGGCCGTCAGGCAGCGGAATGACACCGGGTTCCTGGAGCGCTGCCTCACCATGCGCGTCGGCGTACTCGCCGGTGAGCCTGGCGTCGTTCCAGGTGGCTCCGAACGTGAGGCGGCCCGTATCCCATAATTGAAGACTTCCCCTGAGGTCCACGCCCTGACGGCGACTGGTTCCGGCGCTGGAGATCTCACCGGTCACCGGGTCCTGGATGCGCTCGTTGGAGACTTCCATCCGGAAGAGACTGACCTCGAGGTCCAGCGGGCCGGGGGCAACTGCCCCACCCACTTCGAGTGACCACGCCTCGAGCAGCGGGCGGCCCGGATCCCCGATCACTCCGGCGGCTCCGCGAAAGCCCCGGCTCACCGACGCCAGGAGCGCGGTGCTCCCGGAGAGCAGGTAGCGCGCGCCGGCTTTGGGACTGACGATGACGTGGGTCGCCGAGTGGCGCGTGCCAAGTGTGAGCCAGTCCCGATTGCGGTAGTCGAGCACGTCGACCCGACCGCCAACATCGAAGCCGAGACGGCCGCCGAAGGTCCGCCGCCAGCGCACGAAACCCGAGCCGCTCAGGTAGCCGGCGTCGAGGTCCATCTCCGGCGTTCCCTCGTCGCGATTGACCGATGGGGCCTTGGTGTAACTGGCCCAGTCGGATCGCCCCGCGAGGCCGGCGGTGAATTCGCCCGCCTCGGGCGTCCAGCTGATGGTGGCCTGGGCGCCGAGGGCGGTGCGGTCGTCGTGCTCCGCCACCTGCGATGGAGGCGCGCCGTCCTCCGGCAGGTTGAGATACAGGTCCCAGCGGGAGCCGAAACCCCACGCCACGGTTTCGAAGGCCGTCCGGGCTCCAAGGGGAGCGGCGTAGCGTCCATGAGCGACGAGGCGATAGGAGGAGCCGCCATCGGTGGGGTCTGCCGCACCCTGGACATCACCGGCATTGAACTGCGCGACCGAGACGAAACCCGGCGAGTGCCAGCCGCTGCCGTAGAAGCCGAGCCCCCCTTCGAGCCGACCCGACCGGCCGGCGCGGCGCCAGCCGCGGAGCAGGATGTTGCCCAGCGCGTATTCGCTGTTGTCGCGCCATCCGTCATCGTACCGTCCCTCGACCAGGAGCAGGGAGCCGCTCTGCTCCCCGCGCCGACCGGTGCGGAACCACCCCCCCAGGGCGCCCTCGGAGGCGCCCGTTACCGCCACTGAGGGTCCCGCGGCATCGGCGGCGGTGAACACCTCCACGGTTCCCGCGAGCGCAAAGTCGCCATAGAGGGGACTCGCCGTGCCGTGAATCAGCCGGAGGGAACTGACCGATGAAGGGACCAGCGGATTCCAGTCGGCATACCCCTCGCCGTGCCCGTTGACCGGCAGGTTGATGGGCACGCCATCCACGACGAGCAGGACGTCGGCCGAATGATCCGAAGTGAACCCGCGGATCACGACATCCGAAGCAAAGCCGGGTCCCTGGCCCTGCTCATGCACTTCGACCGCAGCCGCCCGGCGGAAGAGATCGTACGGATTGGCCGCCTGGGTGTGCGCGAGTGCCGCGCCCGTCAGGTTGACGGTCGCGACGGGAGGCGGTGCGGCCCGGGGGCGCTCCGCCGTGACTTCGAGCGTCTCGAGCACGACAGGACTCGTGTCACGAGCCGCCTGCTGAGCCATGGCAGGAACGCCACCGGAGAGCATCAACAGCACCGCGAACGGCTTGCGCCACGCGGTGCCAGAAATACTGGTCATCACCTGCTCACACCTGAGGGGGAAGACGCAGCCACCCTCCGCATCGTTGCCGGACGCGGGCGGGGGCGGGAACCCGGATCAGGCGATCAGCGGCGGACCGTTGGCGTACGGAAGGAAGTGATGGGGGGCGCTGCGAAGTGATCCACTGGTCTCAACGGATGACGTGCCAGTGGTCGCGACGGCCGGAGCCGGACCGGCATGAACGGTGGAAGCGGCGGTCGCTGGCGAGTTCTGGCAGTCACCCAGACAAGGGCAGCCGGTCGGGTGTCCGGCCTCGCGGCCGTTCTGCCCGTGAGGCATGCTGCCAGCGTGCTGGTGACCCGACGGCTCGCCCGCGCCGACCTGCAGGCCTGCGCCGGCGTCGTGCGCGGCGCACCGGTGCGCGCCGGTCCCCTCCACGATCTGCATGGAGAGGAAGAGCGCCACGGTGACCGCGGCAAGGCCTGGGCGGAACGACCCCGAGGGACGGGTCAGCACGGCACCATCATAAGGATCGAGACCGGACGGGGCAAGCCGATCCCTAGCGCTGTAATTCGCGCGGCCCGCGTGCGCCGCCGCCCCTCAGGCGCGCCGCCGCTTCCACCAGCAGATCGTCGGTCTTGCAGAACACGAACCGCACGTAGCGGCGCCCCAGCTCGGCCCGGCTGAAGAAGCTCGAACCGGGCACCGGCGCGACACCGCGCTCGCGCGCCAGCCAGTGGGCGAACGCGGCGTCGTCGAGGTCGGAGAGGGCCGAGAAGTCGGCCAGGATGTAGTAGGCGCCCTCGGGCGAGACCGCTCGGAAGCCGGACTCGATGACCGCCGCATACAGCAGGTCGCGGCGGCGGCGGTACTCCGCCGAGAGTCCGTCGTAGTACTCCCGGCCGATCGCGTCCATCGCGACCGCGAGCCCCTCCTGCAGCGGCGCGGGGGCGCCGACCGTGAGGAAGTCGTGCACCTTCCGGATCGCGTCAGTCGCGCCGGCGGGCGCCACGATGGTCCCGATCCGCCAGCCGGTGATGCTGAAGGTCTTGGAGGCGCCGCTGATGGTGACGGTCCGCTCCCGCATGCCGGGGAGGGTGGCGATGGGAATGTGGTCGCCCTCGTAGCGGATGTGCTCGTAGATCTCGTCCGTCACCGCCCAGGCGTCGTGCCGTTGGCAGAGCGCGGCGATTCCCTCCAGCTCCGCCCGGCTCAGGACCCTGCCGCTCGGGTTGGCCGGAGTGTTCACCACAATGGCACGGGTCCTCGGGCCAAAGGCGGCGGCAAGCCGGTCGAGGTCGAGCGGCTGCCCCGGCTCCAGCGGCACGAAGACCGGCGAGGCGTCGCACAGGATGGTGTCGGGACCGTAGTTCTCGTAGAACGGCTCGAAGACGATGACTTCGTCGCCCGGATTCACCAGGGCGAGCATGGTGGCGATCATCGCCTCGGTGGCGCCGCAGGTCACCGTCACCTCGGCCTCGGGGTCCACCGTCATGCCATACCAGTCCCCGTACTTGCGGGCCACCGCCTCCCTGAGCCGGCGCGCGCCCCAGGTGATGGCGTACTGGTTGACGTTGTCGCGGATCGCGCGCTGGGCCGCTTCCTTGAGCAGTTCCGGCGCCGGGAAGTTGGGAAATCCCTGCGCGAGGTTGATCGCGCCATGTTCGGCCGCGAGGCGCGACATGCCGCGAATCACCGACTCGCGGAAGCCGTGAGTCCGGCGGGCGGTGAGCAGTCCGGTCATGGCGTCAATCTATCCCGCCCCGGCCCTGACGGTATGCTGGCCGCTCCGACCACACCGCAGCCGCACAATCCATCGCACCATCGTGGCCAGGCAAAGCGCTCACCATCTGGACTTTCCCCGCGACCGTCCCAGATTCCGGCCCTGTCACGACCCACAGGACAATCGTCATGGAATCACGCTCTCTCGAGTTCCTGAAGCGGCTGCTGGATTCGCCCGGCCCATCCTCCTACGAGGTCCTGCCGGCCCGCGCCTGGCGCGTGGAGGCGGAGAGTTTCGCCGATGGGGTGACCGTGGACGTGAGCGGCAACTCGTTCGCGACACTCGACGCGGCCGCGGGGCCCCGGATCATGCTCGCCGGCCACATCGACGAGATCGGCATCATGGTCACGGTGATCGACGAGGAGGGCTTCCTCAGCTTCGACCCCATCGGCGGGTGGGACCACCAGGTCTTCGTGGGGCAGCGGGTCCAGCTGCTCACGCGGGCCGGGTCGGTGCCGGGCGTCATCGGGAAGAAGGCGATCCACCTGATGGACAAGGAGGCGCGCGACAAGGTGTCGAAGGCGGAGGATCTCTGGATCGACATCGGCGCGGCCAGCCGGAAGGAGGCGGAGGAGCGCGTCCGCGTGGGCGACCCCGGCGTGCTGGGATCCAGCGTCCTCGCGTTCCCCAACGGCCGCCTGGTGTCGCGGTCGCTGGACAACCGGGTGGGAGCCTTCGTGGTGCTGGAGGCGCTGCGCGACCTGGCGCGGGCACGGCCCGCGGCGAGGGTGACGGCGGCGGCCACCACCCGCGAGGAGATCAGTTATACCGGCGGCGGGGCGCGCCCAGGGGCGGCGGTCATCGACGCCGACGTGGCGATTGTGGTGGATGTCACCCACGCCACCGACTATCCCGGCCTCGAGAAGCGGAAGCACGGCGAGTTCAAGCTGGGCGGTGGCCCGACCATCACCCGGGGGGCCGCGATCAACCCGGTAGTGGTCGACCTGCTGGTCGAAGCCGCGGCGGCGGAGAACATCCCGGTCGCATTCGAGGCATCACCGCGGCAGACCAGCACCGACGCCGACAACATCTTCACCGCCCGTCGCGGCGTGGCGACCGGCCTCATCTCGGTGCCGCTGCGCTACATGCACAGCCCGAACGAGATGGTGGACACGAATGACCTGGAGAGCGCCGCGCGCCTGCTCGCCGCGTTCTGCCGGCGGGTCTCTGCCGGCACCGACTTCGTGCCGCGCTGAGCCGGGCCCCGCTCCGACGGCCGGCTATTCCCAGAGGGTCTGGAGCGCCTTCTGGACCGCGGCTCGAACGCCCTCCTCCGGGTCGTCCAGCAGTTCCTTCAGGTAGTTGGCGGCGGTGGGACCGGCCGCGTGCAGCCCCGCGACCGCGGCGAGCCGCACGGAAGCCGGCTTCCGCCGGAGCAGGCGCCCCCCCGGCTCGGCGGCCTTGCGGAGCGCGGCGAGCGCCTCGCCGGTCGCGAGCCGCCCCAGTGCGAGGAACATCTCGGCCTGAACGTCGGCCACCTTTTCGGAGTCCGCGATCACGGCAAGGGTCAGAACCAGTCCCCGGTTCCTGCGGCCGTCGAGGTTCCGGGCCGCCTCGAGGCGCACCCCGGCGGCGGAATCCTGAAACGCG
>JAOUIC010000117.1 GCA_029884275.1 Gemmatimonadota bacterium
GGGTACTTCCTGACCCGGTCGCGCTGGTCGGCACTGACCAGCGGGCCCATCTTGGTCTCGCGCTCGATGCCGGGACCGACCTTGATGGTCTTCGCCTTGGCCACACAGGCGTCCACGAACTTCTTGTAGATGTCCTGCTGCACCAGCACGCGGCTGCCGGCGGAGCAGACCTCGCCCTGGTTGATGAACACGCCGAACAGCGCGCCATCCACCGCCGCCTCGAAGTCGGCGTCGCTGAAGAAGATGTTGGGCGACTTGCCGCCCAGCTCGAGCGAGACGCGCTTGAGCTGATCGGCCGCATTCCGCATGATCAGCTTGCCCACCTCGGCGGAGCCGGTGAAGGCGATCTTCCGGATATCGGGATGCGCCACCATGGGGCCGCCGCATTCGGGCCCCATGCCGGTGACGATGTTGATCACACCCGGCGGCACGCCGCAGGCCTCGAAGTCCTTCGCCAGCGCGAGCAGGGAGAGCGGGGTCTGCTCCGCCGGCTTGATGACGACGGTGCAGCCCGCCGCGATGGCGGGGCCGAGCTTCCAGGCGGCCATCGCCAGAGGATAGTTCCAGGGGATGATCTGCCCGGCGACACCCATCGGCTCCTTGATGGCCATGACCATGGCGTTGGTCGGGACCGGGATCACCTCGCCGTTGATCTTGGTGGCGAGCCCGCCATAGTACTCGAAGCAGACGGCGGAGTCGTCCATGTCGAATTCCGACTCGACGATCGGCTTGCCTGAGTTGAGCGTCTCGATCTCCGCCAACTCGTCCCGCCGGGCCCGGATGCGCTCCGCGATCCGGAACAGGACCCGCCCGCGCTCCTGCGCGCTGGTGGTCTTCCAGCCGCCGTAGAAGGCGGCCTTCGCGGCCTCGGCGGCCCGGGCCACGTCGGCCGCTTCGCCGGCGGGGCAGGTGGCGATGACTTCCTCGGTGGCGGGGTTGTAGACGTTGAAGGTCTTTCCGGTGGCGGCCTTCACGAACTTCCCGTTGATGTACATCTGGTACGCTGTCACGATGGACCTCGGTCGAGTGGGCTGAACCGGTCGGAATTCTACAGTGTACGCGGAGGGAGGCAAGGCGCTCCGGAGTTGAACCTTCCCCGGGGCGCGAGGGCGGCTAGTCTCTGCTGGTCCCAAGCGGCCCTGTGGCCCGGAGGACCCCCTGCAGGCCAAGCGGAAGCATTCTGATGGGCAAATCGTGGCGATTCTTCACGAACACCACTGCGGGGTGACGGCGAAGGAGGTCATCCGGCGGCACGGGACTTCCCTCGACACGTTCTATCGCTGGAAGCGGCAGTACGCTGAGATGACCAAGACTGAGCTTCGGCGGGTAAAGACGCTGGAGGAGGAGAATCGACGGCTGAAACGCCTGGTGGCCGATCAGGCACTCAACCTTCAGGTATGCAAAGACGCACTGGGGAGAGAGTGGTGACGCCCGCCTGCTGCTACCTCGGGAATTACCGGGCGCGGGTCCAGTGTCGTGGGGGTGCAGCTCCGGGAGCTGGCGGTGAGCCAGTCCTGTCGGGGCAGTCCGCGCCTGGTGTGGCGGTTGCGGCGAGACGGCTGGGTGGTCAATCACAAGCAGATCGAGCGGTTGTTGCGGGAGGAGCACCGGCCGGGGGGCGCGCCCGCGGTCCAAGCGCGGGGCCCGCACCCGGGTATCGGCTCCCCTTCCGGGTGTGGGCGCTGGTGGATGACTGCACCAAGGGGTGCCCGCTGCAGGTAGTGGACCGCTCGCGGCCGCCCGGTGGGTGGTCGAGGCGCTCGACGCCCCGATCCGAGAGCTTCGACCGCAAGCTGAGGGACGAGTGCCTGAGCGTGCACAAAACTTCGACACCTTGGCGACCGAACGGGCCGAGATCGCCGCGTGGCGCCAGGAATACCACCCCTGGCGGCACCACGAAGGCTTGGCTCGGCGGACGCCGGCCGAGGTCGCGGGGCGGCTCACCCCTAG
The DNA here is from genome assembly GCA_029884275.1 of Gemmatimonadota bacterium. Lineage (GTDB taxonomy): Bacteria > Gemmatimonadota > Gemmatimonadetes > Gemmatimonadales > GWC2-71-9 > JADJOM01. The sequence goes on from JAOUIC010000117.1 coordinate 1,951, forward strand.
GAGTCAGTTCAGTGGCGGAATAGCGACGAAAACCCCCGAGTGCATAGTCGGGGGCTCCTGAGTGCCTGCGTCGCGGCTAGTACGTCGGCGGGCGAACCCCTACCAATCCATCGCGGCAAGGAAGGCGAACGAACCATTGAACGAATAGACCCCTTTCCATTCCCCGGCAGGCTGGAACTCAGGGTCGCTCACCACGTACAGCGTGTCTGCCCGGATCACAATCACTGAGAGTGACTGCGGATTGGCGCCGTGAAGCTCGCCCAGCGACTCCCGCACTTGCTCACAGACGGGCCGAGTCGCTGACGAGCGTGATCTGGCTGGAGTCCATGGGCTTCAATGTGAGATTCAGCTGGTCCCGTCGGAATGAAGCCAGGCTGGATGTGGCAGTCGTCGTGGCCGCGTACAATACCCATGACTTGAAGCACTGCGAAGCGAGACTGTCCCCGTTGCATGGTGACCGACCTTGGGCAGCCAGGCAAGAGCTCATTACGGGCGAGAGCACACCCGCAGCCAATACGAGGTGCAACGCAAACGAGCAGACTCGAACGGAGTTCATGAGTGCGACTCCTTCCGATCGCGTCAGTACAAGACCCCGCCTTGGTAGACAAAGTTTGAGTCGAAGGAAGTGGCCCTTAACCACTCGCCGCTCTTCTGCGTCGGGTCACTGACCAGATACCAAGCTCCAGCGCGGACCACGACCAGAGATAGCGACTGGGGCGCTGTACCTTGAACCTGGGCCAGCGCATTACGCGCCTGCTGACAGGTCTGCTCGTCGGTAACCAAGCTGACTTCCGCGGAATCCAGTCCAGTTGGAGGCAGTCGCAGGAGACTCCTCACAAAACCGATCTCATTGGCGTTCGTAGCCGAGCCGGTCGCCTTGCTGAACGCCCAAATTCGGAAGTGCTCAACCTCCGCCGAGTCTGCGTTGCACGCGGGATTGGTCTGCGAGCAGAGCTGGCCAGCGACAGCGAAGGCGAGAGTCAGAGTGAGGAATGCCGAGGTCGACTTCATGGGGCAGTCTCCTTCTGGTAGCAGCCCTCAGGCCGCTGCGTGAACTTGTCGATGCTGTCGTCTCGTGTCGCACCTGGCACGCCAGAGTTGAAGCAGTGAATGGCACCATCGGTTCCAATGGTGCACAACCGAGTCGGATGCCCCTCCTGGCTTGCGATTGTGTCTACAGCCGCCCAATCCTGCCGACTCGGCCCAGGTGCATACGACCCACCGGTAGGCTGGAGCATGGAGCCGCACACCGTGACTGGGGTACCCGGCTGGTTGGGGTGAGTGTGAATCGCGATCTCCAAAGACCACCCATTCATGCTGGGATAAGTCGCCTCGTTCCCACAATTGTCTGCATAGGTTGGCGCAATCGGCAGGTAGGTCCAAGCACCCGAGGTATTGTTGGAATACCATGCGCCGACCCGCTCGCGCCGGCTCCCCTCCGGGGCGCCAGGGTTCGACCGGTCAAGCTCGCTGTACAAGGTGTCCTTGAACCCCGGAATGAGGTCCAGCCAGGGATCGCCCGTTGGCGGGCAATTGGCCACGACGATGGCCGTGCTGCCGGTGAACGGTGTACCGTTCGCCAGGCCGGCGACGGTCATGGTGCCGGATGACGCAACAGTAGGCGTGCAGGTCAGGGGCAGCCCGCAAACCGAGGCGGGGTTCGGCGAGGTCGCCGGTGTCCAGCTCCAACTCAGGTTCGTGACCGTGAACGGGGCACCAGTCGGACCAGTACCAGGGATGACCCTGAAGGTCACGCCGCCTGGCGTTGAAAGGAAGTGTCGGTCCGCGGTGAGGGTCGCGGTGCCCTCGATCCGCGTCACCGTGACGGTGAACGAGCCGCTGTAGGTATTCCCCGTCCGGCTGCCGGACCACTTCGCGAATGTGCTGCCCTTCACATTGGCATAGACCGTGTAGGGACCGCCCGGCACGTAACCTCCCGCCGGGCACCCCGCACTCGGCACCGGCACGATCTTGTCGTACCCAGCGTTGGTCCAGAGATTGACGCCCTCGATGCAGCCCCCAGAGAACGCGGACCCGCGCGGATCGGTCTGGTACGTGGACTGGGTCGAGGTCGTGGCAGTCATGAGGCCGCTGAACTGGACCCGGGCCAAGAGCGCGGAGCTGCCGAAGTTGCAGATGCCGACGTTGGCCGAGGTCGCCACCACGGTGGCAGATCCGCCCGAGCAGGCGGCCACCAGGTGCGGTATCCCTCCCGTGAACCCCGCTGGTCCTACCGGCCCGTCATCGGTGATGGTGCAGCTAGCGAGTGCCAGACTACCGGTAAGCAGCAGGACGGCGACAGAGCGCCGGCTCCCGTTCTCCCCCCCCCTTCATGTCAATGCCTCTCCGGTGAAAGAACCACGCCTCGAAGCTGGGGCTGGAGAGCATAGCCCAGCGGCCCATTGTCGCGCAAGGCATTCGACACTCGCCCAAGTCAAGCAGCTGGCCCTGTGACCGAAGTCACAGGCATCGGCAAGACGCCCCGCGGAAGTGCCCGGCCAGAACCTCTTTCATGGTATCAAGAAACAAGCGCCTGAAATCGGGGGACGATCCTCAACCGTCCCGCAGAATCTCTCGCGCCGCGTTGTACCCGCAAGCCCCCATCACCCCGCCACCGGGATGGGTCGCCGCGCCGCACAGGTAGAGGCCCCGGATGGGAGTGCGGTAGTCGGCATAGCCCGGCACCGGGCGCATGAACGACAGGCTCGAGAGCGACATGGTGCCCTGCATGATGTTGCCGCCGGTCAGGCCGTAGACCCGCTCGATGTCTGCCGGGGCGAGCACCTGGTAATTGAGCACCGATTTCCGGAAGTTCGGCGCGTATTCGGTCATGATGTCAATGCACCGCTCGGCGTAGCGCGTCTTGTTCTCCTCCAGCGTCCCCGCGTCCGGCGCCAGCGTGTAGGGGAAGTACTGGGTGAACATCGACATGACATACTGCCCCTTCGGCGCCACGGTGTCGTCGAGCGAGGAGGGAATGGTTGCCTCGACGATCGGGCGCTCGGAGATGTAGCCGTACTTGGCGCAGTCGAACGCCTTCTCGATGTACTCGCGGGTGGGACAGAGGTGGATGGTGCCGCGATGCTGCGGGCCCGGCGTCCTGCCCGGGAGGCAGGAGAAGTCGGGCACCTCGGAGAGCGCCAGGTTGATCTTGGCGCTGCCGCTGGCGTAATCGAGGTGGCGCACCTGGTCGGCGAACTCCGTCGGGAGTTCGCGCGGGTCCATCAGCTTCAGGAAGGTGACCTGCGCGTCCACGCCGGAGATCACTTTCTTCGCGCGGTACTCGGTGCCATCCGCCAGCGCGACGCCGGTGGCCATTCCGTTGCTGGTGAGGATCCGGGCCACGGCGGCGCCGGTCCGGATCTCGGCGCCCTTCTCCCGCGCCGCGGAGGCGATCGCCTCGGAGAGCGCGCCCATCCCGCCCTTCACGTAGCCCCACACGCCCCGCACGCCGTCGCACTCGCCCATCACATGATGGAACAGGACGTAGGCGGTTCCCGGCATGGAGGGTGCGGCCCACGCCCCGATGATGGCGTCCGTCGCGATGGTGGCCTTCACCTCCTCCGACTCGAACCAGCGGTCGAGGATCGGGTTGGCCGCCCCGGTCAGGATTTCGATCGCCTTCTGGCCATCGGTGCCGAGCTTCCGGAAACCGAGGCCGAGCGTGAGCAGGGCGAGGAGATTACCGGGTCTGTTCGACCAGGGATTGGGCGGGGTCTGAATCAGCGTCGGCTCGAGAAAGTCGGCCACCCGCTCCAGCATCGCCTCATACTGTGGCAACGCTTCCGCATCCTTCTTCGAGAACTTCGAGATCTCCCGATGGGTCATCTCCTTGTCGGGACCCATCATCAGGTACCGCCCGTCGGGGAAGGGGGTGAAGCTCGACGGGCTGCGCGGCAGCATCTGGAAGCCGTGCCGCTTGAGCTCGAGATCGCGGATGATCTCCGGGCGGAACAGGCTGTTGACGTAGCTGGCGGTGCTCACCTTGAAACCCGGCCAGAGCTCCTCGGTGACGGCGCACCCGCCGAGCATGTCCCGCCGCTCCAGCACCAGGACCGACCGGCCGGCGCGAGCCAGATAGGCGGCCGTGACCAGGCCGTTGTGGCCTCCAC
>JAOUIC010000118.1 GCA_029884275.1 Gemmatimonadota bacterium
TCGAAGAACAGGGCGCCCTCGATCGGCGGGAAGCCGCGGGGGGCGATGCTCATGTTGGGGGTCAGGATCGGGAACCGGAGTTCCGCATTGAAGACCGCCACTCGCGTCCCGATGAGCCGCTCGAGGTCGTAGCAGACGAGATTGGCCCTGCTCAGGCACTCGTTTCCGTAGTAGCTCCCGGAGGTGTGCCCCCGAACCAGTTCGGTGTTGCCGAGGAAGATTTCGGCCCGTTCGGCATCCGGGCCAGAGCGGCCGTAGTACAGGATGCGGGTGGCGAGGCTCACTGGCCCGACCAGGCGATCGTAGCGGCGGAAGTCCGCCAGACTCTGGAAGAAGTTGAAGCCGCCGAGCGCCCGCGAGAGCTGCACCCGCCACCGGCGCCCCTGGAAGGGGGCGACCCACCCGAACAGCGAGTTGTCGAACACCAGGGCCACCGAGGGCGTGGTGTATCCCCTGCTGCCCAGATCAACCTCCCGGACTCTCGCCTCGCCGATGGGGAGCCCGCCGAGGGTATAGCGCTGGACGACCTGCTGCAGCTGGTCATCGACGATCGCCGCGGTCAATCCGAGTTCGACCCGCTGAAACCGGCTGACCGGGTAGGAGCCCAGCCCGCTGACCCCGCGCTCCACCGATCGCCGGAGGTTCGCGATCTCGGTCACCTGGGCGGTGTCCCGCAGGTAGATGGTCGGCTCGAGGTAGTAGTACGGCTGCTGGCTCAGCCCGACGGCCCAGTTGAGCCGCTTGGCCCGGTTGATGTAGTACGCCGCGAGTTGCGCCTCGGTGATCCGCCCGTTGAGGTACAGGGAGAAATAGAGCGTGTGATCGCCGAGCATGTCCGACAGGGCGATTGCGCTGCCACCGTAGACGCCATTGCCGAAGTTGTCCCGCGTGTACCCGATGGTGGGCTGGGCGACGTAGTCCGGCCGGAAACTCACCTTGTACTTCTTCTCCGAGAATTCGGCCGTGTCGGGCAGCTGAAAATCGAGCGAGTCCATCAGCGAGGAGATTGTCGGCGGTCTGATGACCGAGTCCTGTCCCGCCCGGGGCGCCTCGGCCTGCCGCAGTCCCTCTTTCGAGACGTAGATCGAGCCGACCGACTCGACCGGTCGGCCCGGCACGACGCCGACGGGCCGACCGGCGGAGTCGCGGCCGATCACGGTGGTATCGACCGACGGCAGCACGCCGACGGGGCGGCCGGCGGAGTCGCGGCCGATCACGGTGGTATCGACCGGTGGCAGCACGCCGACGGGGCGGCCGGCGGAGTCGCGGCCGATCACGGTGGTATCGACTGGCGGCAGCACGCCGACGGGGCGGCCGGCGGAGTCGCGGCCCGCCAGGGCCGGCGCGCCCCAAGGCTCCCGCTGCCGGGCGACGGGGTTCTCGAGGACGTAGACGTCGTAGTTGTCGCGCGCGTAGTGGACGAACGCGAGTCGGTCGGCTCCCCGGGCCCATGACAGGGTCGGGGAGAGGGGGGTGATGCCCTGCGCGCCGGTGTAGAAGTCGCTGATCTGATAGACCTGGGCGTCGCGGCGGTCGTAGAGATAGATGTTGCTGACGCCGCTGCGGTCCGACACGAATGCGATCCGGGTTCCGTCGGGACTCCACTGCGGGGAGGAATTCTTGCCGCCTTCCATGCCGGGGAGGACGCTGATCTCGCCGCTGCCCAGGTCGTAGGTGGCGATTCGCATGTTGCCAATGATCAGCCGGTCGAAGTCCGTCACCGGCCCCCGGTCGGTGGTGAACGCAATGGTCGCGCCGTCGGGCGACCAGACGGGGTGGAGATCGGCATACCGGTCGTTAGTGAGCCGCCGGAGGTTCTCCCCGTTGGCGTCCACGAGGAACAGATCCGAGAGGCCTCCATCGTAGCCGCTGAAGACGAGCCGGCGCCCGTCGGGGCTCCAGTCGGGGGTGGTCGCGCCATTGAGGGGCAGCTCGATGCGGCGGATCTCCCAGTTCTTCTTGACGTCAAGGATCACCAGGTCGTCCTTGGGGCCGCGCTTGGTCACCAGCGCGAGCCGCTTCCCGTCCGGTGACCAGCTGACCGCCGAGGTGATGAACCGGAAGGTCTCGTAGTTGGTGCTGTATGAGGATTTGGCCAGCCGTCGCGAGACATGACCGGTCGTGGCGTCGGCCAGATAGAGGTCGACGAACCACGACTTGCCCTCCCCGAAGAAGGCCACCTGCTTCCCGTCGGGGGAGAGGGCCGGCGAAAGATGCAGCGTGCCGTCGGAGCGGGAATTGGTCAGGACCGGCCGGGCGATATCGCCGGCGCTTTCGCGCGAGACGATTTCGGTCAGGTAGGACCGTTCCAGATGCTGCCGCCAGAGCTTCGACAGGGCGGGGTAGTCCAATCCAAGCACGCGGCGCACCGAGCCCTGGAGTCCTCCGCCACCCGCGAGGGTGCCCTGCATGATCGCCCCGATGGATTCGTCCCCCCACCGCTCCCCGATGAAGGCGAGGAGCCCCTGCCCGAAGCGGTAGGGGAAGATGTACGGATCCGTCTCCAGCTGCTCGATGGTGGGGATCTTCCCTTCGCGCGCGGCGTCGCGCAGCCACATCGCGGTGTTGGGGTCCACCCTTCCGATCGACAGGTACTCCGCCATTCCCTCGACAAACCAGAGCGGCGGGTTGACGTTGATCAGGGTCTGGAGCCCGGCTCCGGCCTTCCCACGGCTCCAGATGTCATACTGGAACTGGTGCACCATCTCGTGCTGCAGCACGTGGTCCAGCTCCTCGTAGGAGCCGGTGAAAGGCAGGAGAATCCGTTGCCGGAAGAAATCGGTGACGCCTCCGGTGCCTTCGCCGGGCTGCGAGCCTCCCAGTGCGTTGGTCTGCTGGAAGTCCGAGTGTGACGCGTACAGGATGATCGGCTTCCGCTCACGATACTCATGGCGCAGGATTCGGGAGAGGCGGGCGTAGGAGCGCTCCGCCATCCGGGCCGCGTCCAGGGCGGCCTGGCGGGCTTCGGCGTAGTAGTGGACATCAAAGTGCTCGGTGCGGAGCACCAGGAAGTCGAAGCTGCGGTACTGCACCCGGTTCTGGCCGAAGTACTGGGCAGCCAGGAGCGCGGGCGCCGCCAGCGTCAAGATGACGGCGAGGGCCGCCGCTCGGAACATGGTCCTTCTCCGATCAAGCATCGGGGCGGTACTCCGGCGCATCGCCCCAGAGCCGCTCGAGCTGGTAGAAACTCCGGGACTCCGGGTGAAACAGGTGGACCACGAAGTCCACGAAATCAAGCAGGACCCAGCGCCCGGCGGGGAGTCCCTCGACATGATGGGCGCACACACCCTTCCGGTCGAGCTTTTCGAGCACCGACTCGGCAATGCCGCGGACATGGGCATCCGAGGTGCCGGACGCCACCACGAAGTAGTCGGTCGCATCCGTCAGGCTCCGCAGGTCGAGCACCAGGATGTCACGGCCCTTGAGGTCTCCTATCGCCTCGATGGCGAGATTGAGGTCGCGTGTGGACGGAGCCGCGCGACGGTTCACGGCCATCAGGCGGCCGCCCCCGCCCGGTGTGGCGCGCCGTCTTCGACCTGCCAGAACACCCCCCAGGCGCCGAACCCCACGTGGGCACCAAGCACTCCGGTGGCCAGCGCGACGAAGCAATCCCGGGGCTGGTACGCCGCCACCAGGGCGGCCCGGAGTCGCTCGGCGATTTCCGGGGCCTCGGCGTGGACGATCCCGAAGCGGACCGTCGCCGGCCGCGGGGTCAGCCGCCGCTTCAGCGCGCCCAGCACACGGGGGACGACCTGATCGCGTCCACGCACACGATCCACCGGAACGACGGCGCCCTGGGGGTCCAGTGACAGGATCGGCTTGACGTCCAGCATGCCCGCCAGAAAGGCCTTGCCCCGGGTCACCCGCCCCGACCGCAACAGGTTGTCGAATCGGTCCACCGTGATCAGGCATCCCGACTGCCCTCGCAGGCGACCGAGCTCCGCCATGACCTCCGCCGTGCTCCACCCCGCCTCGGCCAGCTCCGCCGCCCGGAGGGCCCGCAAGCCGAGACCCAGCGACGCCGTTCCGCTGTCGACGCAATGCACCCCATCGATGCCCGCCGAGCGGGCCGCGGTGACGCCCGATTGATACGTGCCCGACAGCTGGGACGAAAGCAGGAGGGCGATCACCTCGTCGGCTTCCGCGCGCGCATCACGGAACACCCGGACGAACTCTCCCACGGTTGGCTGCGACGTCGTCGGGTGGACCTTCGACCCGCGCATCTTCTGGTAGAAGTCGCGCGCCTTGAGCTCCACCCGGTCGCGAAAGGCCTCGTCCCCGAACATCACCTGCAGTGGTACCAGGCCGATGTCATGCCGGTCGAGCACCGCGTCCGGAAGGTCGACGCTCGAGTCGACCACGACCATCAATCGGCGGCGAGGGGGGTGGGCCAGGTGGCGGTGCTGGGCCCGCATGTCCTCGGCCTTGGTCGTCTCGACGCGCCCCCAGCGGGTGGCAAACGTAAAGACGGCGTTGGGGGTATCGGTGTGCACATGCACCTTCAGTAACTCGCCGGCCCCGATCACCTGGATGGAGCCTCCGAAGCTGCGGAGTTGGGCCCGTACCTCGTTGGCCGGCGGCAGGTCCTCGCACCGCACCATGACCTCGGTGCAGTACTGGTAGTCCTGGTCGGCGGTCACGGCGACGTCCGCCGCCGGGTTCACGACGCCCCACTCGCGTTCGTCGAGAGGGGCAGCGGGGAGTATCGGGTCTCCCTCGATGTAGCGCACCACCCCTTCCAACATCCGGACGAAACCCATCCCGCCGGCATCGACCACTCCCGCCTCGCGCAGGACCTCCATGAGCTCGGGCGTGCGCGCGAGCGAGCTTTCCCCTTCGCGCAGGAGGCGGGTCATGAACACGGAGATGTCGGGAGAGTCCGCCGCGGCCCGTTCGGCGGCCTCGGTGGCCTCCCTCGCCACCGTCAGGATGGTCCCCTCGCGCGGGTCGTCCAGGGAGGCGTACAGCTGATTGACGCCGCGCCGCAGTCCACCGGCGATTTCCGGGGCCGTCGCCGTCTCCCGGCCGTCCATCGCCTCGGCGAAGCCCAGGAGGAAGTGCGCCAACATCATTCCGGAGTTGCCGCGGGCCCCCAGGATCGCGCCGCGGGCTGCGGTCCTGGCGGTCACCGACAGGGGAGCATCTCCCAGGGCGCGGAGGGTGTCCGCCACCGAGCGAAGCGTCAGCGAGAAGTTCGTTCCGGTATCGCCATCCGGCACCGGAAAGACGTTGATCCGGTTGATCTCCTCGCGCCCAGCGGCGACCCAGTCGGCCGCGGCCAGGAGCGAGCGGGTGAATCGCGGGCCATCGATGTACCGGATCCCTACCGTCATCCGGCGGTTACTCCGCGACCACCGTGAGGCGGACCTCTCCCTTCACGTCGTGATGCAGATTCACCTGGACCGAATGCTGGCCGGTGGTCTTGATCGGATGCTCGAGCTCGATCTTCCGCTTGTCGACCACCACCCCGGCCGCTGCCAGGGCATCGGCGATGTCCTGCGCGGTGATGGAGCCGAACAGCCGTCCCCCCTCGCCCGCCTTCCGGCTCAAGCTGACCGGCACCGCCGCCAGCCGGGCCGCCAGTTCCCGCGACGCGTCGCGCTCCTCGGCCAGCCGGGCAGCCCGGGCCTTCGACTCCGCCTCGATCCGGCGCCGGTTTCCCTCGGTGGCCTCATAGGCGAGCCCGCGCGGCAGGAGGAAATTGCGGGCATAACCAGGCTTGACCTTGACCAGCTGGCCCGCGCTGCCGAGGTCTTTCACGTCTTCCCGCAGAATCACTTCCATGGGGCTACTCCTTCCTCGGTTCAGCGGCGTATCGCTGCCGAAAGTTGACCCAGGTGTCCGCTACGCCCAGGGCGGCGAAGCCCCCGAACGCAACCGGAAGGATAAACAGAACACCGATGAACATCAGGGCGAGGATGAAACCGGGGAACTCATCCACCCCTGACCATGCAATCGCGGCGCCCCGCGCCGCGTAGAGCCCAGCCGTGACCAGCGCCAGGTTCGCCAGGGCCGGCTGCAGCTCGTCGGGCAGTGGCGCCACCGAGCCGGCACCCGAC
>JAOUIC010000119.1 GCA_029884275.1 Gemmatimonadota bacterium
CCGGAGCTCCGCGACGCGCTGGAGGAGCTCGATCGGGCGGCCCACCGCGCGCGCGCGACACACGCCCCCGCCGGCGCGGTCCGCGACTGGGAGGAGGCGCTCCTCCGGGCGGCGCGCCGGCAGGAAGCGGCCTGGCTCGCGCTCGAGGGGGCGCTCGCGGCGGAATGGAAACTCTGGGGCCGGGAAGTCGAGGCGGTGCGCGGGTGGCGGCGGCCGCTCTGGCCGCTGGTCGGGATCGGGGCGGTCCTGTTCACCCTTGCCGGGTGGGTGGGTCTCGTGCTCGGAGGCTATCTGCCGGTGCCGGAGATCCTCCGGCCGGCGGCTGAATGGGTCTGGGCGCGATGGAACTGATCGGACTGGGCATCGACCTGGTGGACGTGGCGCGGGTGGAGCGGATTCTCGCCCGGCACGGGGATCGCGCGGTGCGGCGGTTCCTGACCGCCCAGGAGCGGGACTACGTGCTCTCCCGGCATCGCCCCGCGATGCACATCGCGGCGCGGATCGCCGCCAAGGAAGCCGCCTACAAGGCGCTGCAGTCGTTGCCCGACGCGGCCGGCGTCGGATGGCATGACCTGGAGGTGGAACGCGAGACCAGCGGCCGGCCGTGGCTCCGCGCCGCGGGGTTCGCGCTCGTGCTGCTGGAACGCCACGGCCCCCTGCGGCTTGAACTGTCGCTGTCCCACTCCGACGCCACCGCCGGCGCCGTCGCGGCGCTGGTCCGGGTCACACCGGCCTCCGGTTGACCAGCAGCCGGAGCGCGCGGGGGATGGCGCGGAGGCGGGCCAGCGGCGAGGGGGAATAGAGAAACCGCATGATGGCGTCGCGGTCGCCGGCGCTCTCCTCGTGATAGCCGAACCACCAGGGCTTGCGGATCCAGTCCAGCAGGTCGGTGCCGACGTACCGCGGCCTGCAGGTCTCCAGCATGCCGACGTCGCCGTGGGTGCGCCCGAGGCCCGACTCCTTCTCCCCACCATGCGGCACCTCCGCGATGCCCACGTGGCAGGTGGCATCGTTGATCAGGACCGATCCCGATTCGATCCGCCGTGCGATGGCCTCCCCGCGCCCACGATCGCCGGTCCAGATGCTGGCCGACAGGCCGTAGGCGGAGTCGTTCGCCAGCCTGACCGCCTCCTCCTCGTCGTCGGCCGCCACCACCGGGAGCACCGGGCCGAAGACCTCCTCCCGCCAGAGCGGGGCGTCGAGCGACAGGTCGGTCACGACCGTCGGCTCGAAGAACGTCGGTCCCAGATCGGGCCGGCGCCGGCCCCCCATGCGGACCCGGGCGCCCAGTGCCACCGTCGCCGCCAGCTGGCGCTCGAGCTCTCGGACCTGTGACTCCCGGATCATCGGCCCCATGTCCACTCCGGGCTGGTCCCCCGGCCCGACGGTGAGCGAGGCCAGCTTGCCGAGCAGGATCTCGAGGAATCGGTCGTAGACCTTCCGCTCCACGATCAGGCGCTTGGCGGCGACACAGGTCTGCCCTCCATTCGTGAAGCGCGACCAGATCGCCCCGCTCGCCGCGCGCTCCAGATTGGCGTCGGCCAGCACGATGCAGGGATCGCTGCCGCCCAGCTCGAGGTTCACCGGGATGACCTGCTCGGCGGCGGCCTTCGCCACCAGCCGGCCGGTCTTCGCGCTCCCGGTGAAGAAGATCTTGTCTGGCCCCGCCGCCACCAGCGCCCGGCCGATTTCGCCGCCACCTACCAGCACCTGGAACAGGTCGGGGTCGAGTCCCGCCTGGTGCAGCAGGTCCCGGGTGAACAGTCCGGTCCGCACGGTGAACTCGCTGGGCTTGAAGACCACCGCGTTCCCCGCCAGCAGCGCGGGGACCGCCTCGCCCAGCGGCAGCAGCAGGGGGTAGTTCCACGGTGCGATGATGGCAATCACCCCCATCGGATCCCAGTGCAGCCGGCCCCGCTTGCCGAGGACCGCGACGTTGCTGTGGCTGAGCCGGCGGGGCTTCAGGATCCGTGGGGCGTGGCGCAGGTAGTAGCGGGTGATGTCCAGGGAGACGGCCACGTCGGTCAGCATCGCCTCGACTGCGGGCTTGCCGTTCTCGCGGCTGACCAGGCCGGCCGCCTCGTCGCGCCGCGCGAACAGCAGATCCTGGAAGCGCCGGATGACGCGGCGCCGCTCGTCGAGGGGCCGGCGGGCCCACGACCGCTGCGCCAGGCGCGCAGCCCGGACGGCGTGCTCCACCGCTTCCGGCGCGGTCGTCGGCGTTTCCGCGAAGGTCGCCCCCGTGGCGGGATTGATGGCGGGGATTACGCTCATGGCCGAAAGGTACCCAACCCGGGAACACCCCTCCCTTCCAATGCCGACCACCACGCTCTACTTTTGACCCTCACCGCAGAAGACGGATTGAGAATGGTTCTCGGTACGGCACTCTGGCTGATCCTCGCCTTCGCCGCCAAGCCCGCGGCGCCGGCCGAGCCACAGGATCCGGAGGCCGCGGTGCGTCGCATCGCGGCCATCACCTCCCTTGCCGCCCAGGAGTACGCGCTCGGCGTGCGGGACGGCAAGGTCATCGCACCGCCGGAGGTCGAGGAGGCGCGGCTCTTCTTCACCGAGGCGCGGCGCACCGCGGGGTTGCTGCCCCCCGACGCGGGCCGGCCGGCGATGGCCGAGATCGACACACTCCTCCAGCTGGTTCAGGCGATTCAGTCGCCCGACTCGGTTTCGGCTCGGGCGCGGCGCCTGAGCGAGTCTCTCGCGGCCCGGTACGGGATCTCGCTCCAGGAGGCGCCGGCGGCCGCCCCTCCGCTGGCGCTCGGCCGCGAGGTCTACGCGACCGAGTGCGCCTCCTGTCACGGCTCGCTCGGGCGGGGCGATGGCAGCGCCGCCGCCAACCTCAGTCCCCCTCCCGCCGACCTGACCGACTTCCGCTTTCTGGCCGACGCCACTCCGCTCGACTTCTACCGCCGAATCACAATTGGCGTCGCAGGCACGGCGATGCCGGCGTATGAGAGCCGACTGACGGGGGAGGAACGCTGGGCGGTGGCCGTCTATGCCGGCACGCTCAGGTATCCCGAGCCCCGTGGCGAGGTGCCCGCGGAACTCCGCGACTTCGCGGCCACCGCCTCGATGAGCGACAACGCGCTCGCGGCCAGTCTGGCGCCGGGCACCGATTTCGCCGCACCCGATCTGCGGGCCAGGCTGGCGGCGGTTCGTGTCTTCCGGAGCGAGGAGCCTGCGGGGGCGGCGGCGACGCTGGTGTTCGAGTCGGTGCGCCGCCAGCTCGATTCCGCGATGTCCCTGGCCGGGTCGGGGCAGCATGAAGCGGCGAGCGCGGCCGCGTTTGACGCCTACATGACCTTCGAGCAGGTGGAGCGGGGCATCCGGGCGCGCCAGACCCGTCTGGCCGATGCGCTGGAGGCCGGATTCGCCTCCCTCCGGACCCGCGCCGCCGGCGGCGCCACCCCGGCCGAACTGGGCGCGATTCACTCGCGGCTGCTGGGAGATCTCGAGAACGGGGAGCGAGCCATCGGGGGGCGGCTCTCCCCGCTCAACCTCTTCATCCAGTCGTTCGTGCTGCTCCTCCGGGAAGGTCTCGAGGCCATCCTCGTGGTCGGAGCGCTGATGGCCTTCCTCACCAAGACCGGAGCGGGGCACCGCCGCCGAGACATCCACGTGGGAGTCGGGGCCGCCATCGGGGCCAGCCTGCTGACCGCCCTCCTGCTCGAGACGATCTTCCAGGTCAGCCGGGCCCGGCAGGAGACGCTGGAAGGCGCCGTCATGCTGGTGGCGGCGGCGATGCTGTTTTACGTCAGCTACTGGCTGCTGTCGAAGATGGAAGTCGCCAAGTGGAACCGCTTCGTGCGGGGACGGGTGCAGGAGGCGGTGTCGAGCGGGTCGGCTCTCGCCCTGGCCTCGGTCGCCTTCCTCGCCGTGTATCGCGAGGGCTTCGAGACGGTGCTCTTCTACAAGGCGCTGTTCCTGGCCGGCGCCGGCTCCACCATGCCGGTGCTCCTCGGCATGGGGTGCGGGGCGGTGGCGCTTGCCGCCGTCTATTACGCCGTGAACCGCTGGGGCGTCCGCATTCCGCTGAAGCCGTTCTTCGGGTTCACCAGCGCCTTCCTCTATTACATGGCCTTCGTCTTCATCGGCACCGGCATCGCGGAGCTGCAGGAGGGCGGCGTCATCGGAACCACGGTGCTGCCCTGGGCCCCGCGTCTGCCGGCGCTAGGCGTCTACCCCACCGCCGAATCGTTGCTGGCGCAGGCGGCCCTCCTGGCGCTCCTGCTCGCCGGGCTGGCTTGGACCTTCTGGCTCGAGCCGAGGCGGCTCAGGGTGACGAACGAAATGCTGCCGGAGGCGCCCCGGCCTGCGACGGAGCCCGTGGACGCGCCGGCGCTGGCGAAGGACGTGCTCCGGTCGCTCGACCGGATGGATGCGGACCTCGCGGAGTTGCGGGACGAAGTCGAGCGCCTGAAGCGCACGCTTACCAAGTCGTCGGCCGGCTCCGGGAAGAACGGTTAGGGGGAGGGTCGAGGGCTACTGGTTGGAAGCTGACAGGTAGGGCCCCGGCTCGACGGCGGCCGCTTTCCGCAGTGACGTCAGCAGGTACACGCCGACCAGAACCAATCCGATGCTCACCAGCTGGGCGATCGTCAGGGGGCCGAAGAAGCGGTCGTCCTTGAGCCGGAGGATCTCGACGCCGAACCGCTCCAGACCCGCGAGGATGAGGTATGGGGCCAGCAGCCAGCCGACCGGGCGCTCGGTGAGCCGCAGGCGCCAGAGGAGGGCGAAAGCGGCCAGCATGATCCCGGCCTCGTAGAGCTGGGTCGGGTGCACCGCGAGCACCGTGGCCGGGTCCATGCCGGATGGGATCGGCACCCCGAACTGGCTCTGCAGGTTGGCGGCCGTGGTTGCCGGCAGCCCCTCGGGGAAGCGGACGCCCCAGGGCAGATCGGTCGGGCGGCCGTAGTCGTCGTTCACGATGAAGCAGCCGATCCGGCCGATGGCGTACGCCGCTGCCAGCGCGGGCGCGGTGAGCTGAATGGTCCACCGCATCGGGACCTTGAGCCGCCATCCGTTGAGCAGCACCGCGGCCGTGCCGCCGAGGAAACCGCCGTACCAGACCAGCCCGCCGCGGGAGAAGAGGCTGCCGCCGTTCAGGACCCAGTACCAGAGCTTGGCGCCGACGATCCCCCCGATCACGGCGGCGACCACGATGTCGGCCGCATACTCCTCGTACAGTCCCCGCCGACGCAGTTCGATGGCGATGAGCCAGCCGCCGAGCAGGAAGCCGACCATCATCATGATGCCGTACCCGGTGATCTCGAGCGGGCCGACGTGGAAGATGAGCGGATAGAAAGTCATCGGGGGATGCCTTGGGGTTCGGGAACCGGGATGAGTCCTGGCAGGATGAGGTCGGCCCGGGGTTCGAGATCCAAGCCGCTCAGGTCGCCTCGTCTGAGCCGGAAGGCCCCCGCGGCGCCGATCATGGCCGCGTTATCGGTGTTGAGCCGGCTGGAGGCCACCACGACGCGGGCACGGCCGGCGAGGCGGGTCCGGGCCGCCTCGGCGAGCGCGCGGTTGCAGGCCACCCCGCCCCCGAGCATGAGCGTCGGGTAGCCGAGCTGGTCCACCGCCGCGGCCGCCTTCCCCACCAGCACATCCAGCGCCGCGTCCTGGAATGCGCGGGCCAGGTCGGCGCGGTCGCGTTCGAGGTCGTCGCTGGCCTGCACCGCGCGGAGCACCGCCGTCTTGAGTCCGCTGAACGAGAAGGCGAACTGGTCGGGGCCCGGGGTCTCCGCCAGCGCGAGCATCGGTCTGGGAAACTTGAATCGCGCGGGCCGGCCGGTCGCGGCGAGCCGTTCGATGGCGGGGCCACCGGGGTATCCGAGTCCGAGGAGCGTTCCGACCTTGTCGAACGCTTCGCCGGCGGCGTCGTCCCGCGTGGTACCCAGCAGGCGATAGTCGCCCCACGCCGGCACGTCGAGGAGCATGGTATGCCCGCCGCTCACCAGCAGCGCCGCGAATGGAGGCGCGAAATCGGGGTGCTCGAGCGTCGGGGCGAAGAGGTGCCCCTCGAG
>JAOUIC010000120.1 GCA_029884275.1 Gemmatimonadota bacterium
CGTCGTTGCCGTCCTACCGTCCTACCGTCCTACCGCCCTCTTCACCGCGGCACTCACCTTCTCCGCCGTGAACCCGAACTCGGAGAACAGCCGCTCTGCCGGCGCCGATGCCCCGAAGCGATCGATGCCGATCATGACGCCGGCGTCACCCACCCACCGTTGCCAGCCGAACGTGGTCGCCGCTTCAACCGACACGCGCGCCTTCACCTCGGGAGGCAGCACCGCGTCCTGGTAGCTCCGCGGCTGGGCCGCGAAGATCTCCCACGACGGCAGCGAGACCAGCCGCACGCCTATGCCCTCCGCCTGGAGCGACTCCACCGCCTTGAGCGCCACATGAACCTCGGCGCCGGTCGCGATGACGACGGCCGTCGGCTTCTGGTCCGGCGCATCGAGCAGAACATACCCCCCGCGGGAGGCGCCGGCCGCCGGCGCCAGTTTCGTCCGGTCAAGGATCGGCAGCTTCTGGCGCGACAACGCCAGCACCGTCGGTCCGTCCGCCCGCAGGATCGCCGAGCGCCAGGCTTCGACCGTCTCGGCGGCGTCGGCGGGCCGGATCACGTGGACGTTCGGCGTGGACCGGAGCATCGCCAGCTGCTCGATCGGCTGGTGGGTCGGGCCATCCTCGCCCAGCCCGATGGAATCGTGCGTCCCGATGTAGATCACCGGAAGACGCATGAGGGCCGACAGGCGGATCGAGGGCTTGCAGTAGTCGGTGAAGATCAGGAATGTGCTGCCGAACGGCCGAATGCCGCCATGGGCGGCCATGCCGTTGAGGCAGGCAGCCATCCCGTGCTCGCGGACGCCCCAGTGCAGGTTGCGGCCGACGGCCGTCGCGCTGAACGACCCACCGCCCTTGATCTCCGCCCCGGTGCTTTCAGCGAGGTCGGCCGAGCCACCCATCAGGTTGGGGAGGACCGGGGCCAGCGCGTTCAGCGTCTTCGCCGACGCCTGTCGTGTGGCGAGCTGTCCGTCGGCGGGGGTGAATACCGGCAGCTTCTCCTCCCACGCCGCCGGGAGACGGCCCGACACCCACTGCTCGAACTCGGCCGCGAGTTCCGGGTGGGTGGCGCGATAGCGGGTCATCATCCTGTCCCAGCTCCGGTGCGCCTTGCGCCCGCGGGCGAGGCACTGCTCGCGCCAGACGCCGGCCTCCGGCGCAACGTGGAACGGCTCCACGGGCCAGCCGAGGATCGCCTTGGTCCTGGCGACCTCGTCCTTCCCCAGCGGGGCGCCGTGCGCGGCGGCGGTGTTCCCCTTCGTCGGGGCTGGATCGCCGATCCTGGTGCGCAGGATGACCAGGGTCGGTCCTTCGGTTCCCTTCCGGGCCGCCCGGAGTGCCTTGGCGATGGCCTCCAGGTCGTTCCCGTCGGCCACTCGCCTCACATCCCACCCGTAGCTCTTGAATCGCTTCACCACGTCTTCCGAAAAGCTGAGGGTGGTGTCGCCGTCGATGGTGATGTGATTGTCGTCGTAGATCAGCGTGAGGCCGCCCAGCCGGAGATGACCCGCGAGCGACGCGGCTTCGCTCGCCACCCCTTCCATCAGGTCGCCGTCGCTGACCATGGCCCAGGTCCGGTGCCCGACGACGGGGAACCCGGGGCGGTTGAACCGCTCCGCGAGCGCGCGCGCCGCGATCGCCATGCCGACGGCATTCCCGACTCCCTGGCCGAGCGGGCCGGTCGTCGTCTCAACCCCGGGTGTGTGGCCTCGCTCGGGGTGACCGGGCGTGTTGGAGGACCACTGCCGGAACCGCCTCAGATCCTCCAGCGAGACGTCGTATCCCGACAGATGCAGCATGCCGTAGAGCAGCATGGAGGCGTGGCCGCAGGAGAGCACGAACCGGTCGCGATCGGGCCAGTCGGGGCTGGCGGGGTCGAAGCGGAGGAAGCGGTCCCACAGCACGAAGGTGGCAGGGGCCAGCGCCATCGGGGTGCCGGGATGCCCCGACTGGGCCTGCTCCACCGCGTCCATCGCCAGCACGCGGAGGGAGTTGATGACCCGCCAGGCGGTTTCGTGGGAGCCGGGCGGCGTGGTGGTCGGGGCGGATGCCGGCGAGGTCAGTTACGGACTCCGATCGGGACGGCCAAAAGTAACGGTTGGTGGCGGAGACGGACACCGGGGGTTATGGTTGTCTAATGTTAGATGGTCAAACAATGAACAGCTTTGCCGCGAGACCATGACCGCCGTCAGCCCACACCGTACCTACGAGATACTGGAAGTCGCCCAGCTTACCGGGCTCGAGCCGGCGCGCCTTCGTGTCTGGGAGCGGCGCTACGCCGTGGTCCGCCCGCGGCGCCAGCAGAATCGCTACCGGGCCTACACTGGCGAGCAGGTCGCCCTGCTCCGGGCATTCGCCCGCCTCTGCGCCGCCGGCGAGCGGATCGGTGATCTGGTGAAGCAGCCGAGGGACGAAATCGTCGCCCGCGCCGAGAGCACCGTGCTTCAGTCGTCCCCCATCGCTCCGCTCCTCAATGCGCTCCGTCGTCTCGACCGGGAACGGAGCCTCGCTCTCCTGGAAGCCGAACGCAGCACCAGGACTCCTGCGGAGCTCGGCCGCGAGATCATCCTGCCGCTGGCCCAGCTGGTTGGTGATCAGTGGGCGCTGGGGCGGCTCTCGATTGCGGCCGAGCATCTCGCCACCGAAGTGGTGGTGACGACGCTGAAGGCGGAGCTGACCCGCCAGCCGGGGAAGGGCCCACTGCTGCTGGCGGCCTGCTTCCCGGGGGAACGCCACGAGTGGGGGTTCCTCGTCGCTCTGATCGAGCTGCGCGACCGGGGCTGGCGCATCCAGTACCACGGCACCGACTTGCCGTTCTCCGAGGTGACCGAGGCCGCCTGGACGGTGACCCCGCAGGTCGTGGCGCTTTCGTCGGCCAACCCGGCAAACGTCATGGCACGGCTCGTGGAGCTGAGGGCACTGCCACGGCTGCTGCCGCCGGGCGTCACGGTGGTCATCGGTGGTGAAGGCGCAACCGCCAATCGTGCGCGCCTGCACCGCGCCCGGCTGAAGGTCGGCATGGAGGAGATGCCGCTGCCGGGGGTTTCCCGGCCGGTTCGCCACGCGGCGGGCGCGGCATGAGCGCGCCGGTGAAGGCGGGCGGGAGGGTGGAAGCACCGGCGGTGATCGGCTCGCTCGGTTCCCGGAGGCGGGCGATCGTGATCGGGGCCGGAGTCGGGGGCCTCGCCACGGCGGTGCGCCTGGCGCACGCCGGCTACCGCGTGACGGTGCTGGAACAGCACGAGGGCCCGGGGGGCAGGGCCGGCGCATTCGAATCGATGGGCTTCACCTTCGACCGCGGCCCCTCGATGGTCATGATGACCGAGTGCTGGCACCAGCTGTTCCGGGACGTCGGCCGCCGGCTGGAGGATTACCTCTCGCTGGTGCGCTGCGATCCGACCTACCGGCTCCACTTCGCGGACGGTGCGACGCTGGAGATGACGGGCCAGCTCGACCGGCTGCTGGCCAATCTCGAGCGGATCGAGCCTGGATGTGGTCCGCGCGCGCTGGAGTTCCTGGCGTACACCGGAGAGCTGTACCGGAGGGGCATCGAGTTCATCAACCGCAACATGCACCGTCCCGGGTCGATGCTGAAGGTCGGCGGCATGGGCCTGCGCTACGGCGCCGGGGCGCTGGGGGACCTGCAGCGCATGGTGGGGCGCTACTTCAAGGACGAACGCTTGCGGCAGGCGCTCACCTTCCAGTCGCTCTATCTCGGGCTCTCACCCTACGATTCTCTGGCGATCTACGGCCTGCTCGCCTACACCGAGATGGCCGGCGGCATCTATTACCCGATGGGCGGCATGGTGCAGCTTCCCCTGGCACTCGAGCGGCTGGCGGTGGAGCTGGGGGTCGAGTTCCGCTACCGGACCCCGGTGTCGCGGCTCGATCGCGCGGGTGACCACATCCGGGCCGCGATTCTCCAGGATGGCACCCGGGTCCCAGCCGACGTGATCGTCACCAACGCCGACCTGCCCTACGCCCATGACCAGCTGGTGGGGGAACCCTATCCCGGCATCGATCGCAAGGAGTTCAGCTGCTCCGTGATGCTGCTGTACCTCGGCGTGAATCGCACCTACCCCGACCTGCTTCATCACAACCTCGTGGTCTCGACCGACTTGCGCGCCTCCTGCCGCCAGCTGTTCGAAGACCAGGTCATGCCGGACGACGGTCCATTCTACGTGGTCGCCAACACCCGGACCGATCCCTCGATGGCGCCGCCGGGTTCGGAGAACCTCTTCGTCCTGGTGCTTGCCCCGAGCCAGAATCCCGCGCGCCCCATCGACTGGGCGGTGGAAGGGCCACGGGTGGAGCAGCGCACGCTGCAGCGGCTCGAGCAGTTCGGGCTGACCAATCTGCGGCGCCACATCGTGACGAAGCACCTGTTTACCCCGGCTGACTTCACCAGCCGGTACGGCAATCTCCGGGGGGAAGCATTCGGTCTCTCCCACGGGCTCGGGCAGATCGGCTACTTCCGGCCCCACAACCGCCACCGCCGCTACCGTAACCTCTTCTTCGTGGGTCAGAGCACGCATCCGGGGTGCGGCTTGCCGATGGTGCTGATTTCGGCAGATTGCGTGGTTCAGAGAATCCGGGAGGAGGTCTCCGCACCGTGAACGGACCTGCGGTCGAGCGAAGCTACCTCCGCGCCGAGGCGGTCACGGCGGAATGGGCCAGGAGCTTCCATTTCGCGAGCCGCTTCCTGCCGCTCCCCAAACGGCGGGCGGTGTTCGCCATCTATGACTACTGCCGTCACGCCGACAACCTGGTCGACCACCGGGGCGCGCGGTCGGTCGCGGCCGTGCGGGACGATCTTGCCTCGCTGGCCGATCTCGTCCGCGAAATGCACCGGGGGGTCGAACCCCGGGAGTCGCGATGGTGTGCGTTGTACGACACGCTGCGCCGCTACCCGGTACCGCTCGCGCCGCTGCTCGAGCTGCTCGACGGCGTGGCGATGGACCTCGAGCCGGTGGCGATGCCGGACTTTCCTACCCTCCGCCGGTACTGCGTGGAAGTCGCCGGCGGTGTCGGGCTGATGCTCGGCCCGGTGCTGGGGGCGTCGAGCGACGAATTCGACGAACTCGGCGTCGGGCTCGGCGTGGCCATGCAGCTCACCAACATCCTGCGTGACGTCGGTGAGGATCTCGATGACAACCGGGTCTACCTCCCGGCGGACGAACTGCAGGCGGCAGGACTCTCGCGCCACGACCTCGAGCGCCGGACCATGACGCCGGCCCTGCGGGACTTTCTCGCCGGCCAGGTGGCGCGAGCCAGGCGCTACTTTGCCGCGGCGGATGCGGTCGTGCCGCTCTTTCCCGACGACGGCTCGCGCCTGACGGTGAGGCTGATGCAGCGCACCTATGCGGGGATTCTGGACGTACTCGAGCGCCGTGGCTTCGATGTGTTCCGGGGCCGCGCCCACGTGCCGTTCGCGCACAAGCTGGCAATACTCGGTCGCGAGGTGCTGGCGGAAAGGCGGCGCGCCGCCGGCGCCCCCCGCCTGCCGCACGCGCTACGGGCGTGAGCGTCCCGGCCATCCCGGCTCCGCCCCGGCCCGTCGCTGCCTGGGCCTTTCACCGCTACGTGCGGTCGCTCGTCGGGCGCCATTTTGCCGCAGTCCACTGGAATGAGCCGTTCCTTGAGGGGGGTGCCGCGGCGCATGTGGTCTTCCCCGCGAATCACACCAATTGGTGGGATGGATTCCTTGGCTATCTGGCCGGCGCCAGGCTCGGGCTCCATTTCCACATCCTCATGGAGGCGGAAAACCTCGAGCGCTACTGGGCGTTCAAGCTGATCGGAGCCCTCCCGATGCATCGAGGGAACCCGTCGGCGGCCTATCGCGACTTGGACTTCGCCGCGCGGCATCTGCATCGTCCAGGCACCGGACTCTGGATCTTCCCTCAGGGCGCGCGGCGCCCCCCGCAGGAGCCGCTGCGAGGCACCGAGCGCGGGGCCGCCCAGATCGCCCTCCGCCTGAACCGCGCCGTCCGGGTCTGGCCGGTCGCCTTCCGGTGCGCCCACCTCGGAGAGCAGC
>JAOUIC010000121.1 GCA_029884275.1 Gemmatimonadota bacterium
GCGGTCTATGGCAACTGCGACGGGTTTGACCTCAGGGCGGTCGTCCCGGCCGTGGTACAGGTCCGGATCGAAGGGCTCGATTTCGTCATCACCCATGGCGACCAGTTCGGGCAGCCGACGCCGGAAAAGGTCCATCGTGCCTATCCCGAGGCCGAAGTCATCATCTTCGGTCACACCCACCGGCCGCTGCTGACGACGATCGACCTCGTCGTGACCGTCATGAATCCCGGCGGAGCGGGACAGCGGCGTTTCGACCTGCCGCCGTCGGTAGGGATCATGGAACTCGAGGCCGGCCTGCCACCGAGGGCCCGGCTCGTGGCGCTGACCGGCCTCGGCGAGGACTGAGCAGCGGCGCGGCGGTCAGTCCGGAGCCGGGGCCCTGCTCTTGGGAGTAAGCCCGATGCCGGTGATCTCTCCCTGCTCGTTGAAGACCCAGCGGAAGACGATGGGCTCTTCGGTGAATCCGGTGTACCGCCCTTCACGCCAGTACTGGGGATTTCCGCGCCGGCGGGTCATCTTCTCCTCGACGAACTCGACCTCGAGTCCGGCGCGGGCATCGAATTCGTCGATGCGGGCCTTTACGCCTTCCACGCCGCCGACCGACTCTCGGGCGTCCGCGGCCATGTGGGCATTGACGCTGTCCGCCTGTCCGTTGGCGAACCACTCATAGTACTTCCGGCCCAGCGCGAGGTAATCGCTCTCGGTCAGAGTGGCCTGAGCGGCCAGCTGCGGCGCGAAGGCGAGGGCGGCGACCAGGGCCAGGCCGGCCCTCCGAACCAGTGCTCTCATGTGGTTTCCGTTGATTGGTTGCGGGGCGGCCGGACGAGCGCCAGCCATCGGGAGTTTCATTCTGAACCAGGAGATCGGTTTGCTCACGCTGTTGCTTGTTCTTGCTGGAGACACGCTCCACCTGCGGCCGTCCCAACGGGCGGTGGGCTTCGATGGCAGCGCCACGGCGGAGGAGTACGGTACACCCTCTCTCGAGCTCTCCCGCCCGGCGGGCACGGCGCTGGTCTGGCTCCGCCGGGACGGGAAGTACGTCTACCTCGCAGCGAGGATCCCGGACTCCACGTCCTACTGGGGTGATGGACTTGCGATCAGCCTTGACACCGGCGGAGACCGCTCCGGCGGGCCGATGCACGATGATTTTCACTGGGACTTCCGCCGGGTGCTCGACAGCAGCGTGGTCTATCGCGGCGAAATGGGCCGCTGGCGCGCGCCGCGGGACGACCCTGACTGGCGGCTGGGCGCGGAGCGGGCGGGGGGAGGCTGGGAGGTGCGTTCAGTCTCCAGCGCCGATGGCTGGCTGCTGGAACTGAGACTCGATGCCGCCTGGTTCCAGCAATCGGGCGCGAGGCTGCCCGGTCTCGCGTTCCGGCTGTTCGATGACCAAGGTCAGGACTGGATGGCCTGGCCGACCGGGACGGGCCGGAAGCATCCCACCGAGGTCGAACTTCACCCTTCCGACTGGGCGGCCATCGTCCTGGACTGAGGTGTGGTGAGGTTCACTTTGCTTTCCGCACAGTGATGGCTCGTGTGCTGCGAGCCCACGGGCCCTGCTCGCCCTTCACCGCGATCTCGATCACGTAGTCACCCGGGGAGACATCGTTCAACGACAGCGTCCGGTAGACGCGGGTCACGTCGAACGAGCCGATTCCCGTGTAGCTGGCGCTCAGCACCGTGCGTTTCCCCCGCCTGAGCGAGAGCGATGAGCTGTAGCTCTCCCCCTCCCTGAGGCCGTAGATCTCGTGATACAACGTGAGCGGATTTCCCTTGAACCAGATCGAGCGGGGTGTCACGTAGGCGGTGTCGCCATCCGGGCGGATCCAGGGGGCGCCCTCGCGAGGCGCGGCGATGAGCAGGTCGCTGATCGTCACATCTCCGGCGTCGAGGCGTGGGACCACGACGCTCCCCCTGGGCGGAATGCCGCCGATGGAGTCCCCAACCGAGAGGGCGACTCTCCAGGTGTAGCGGCCCGACGGGGCGGTCATGCCCAGGCGACCAACCTGTGCCACGGTGGTGTCTCCCCCGCGGACTCGGACCGTCAGCGTGGTGTCCCGCCAATTGACGGCGTGGCCGAGGGAATCCAGCAACACCGCCCTTACGCGCGTCGGGAGCGGGACCACGGTACCCGGTTCGCCGACAGCGACGGTTCCTGGGCGGAAGCGCCAGGCCACGTGGACCAGTCCCATCTGGCCGGAGCGTCCCACCGCGAAGGCCGCCGCCTCGAACTGCAAGTCTCGCGAGAAGCGGAGTTCATGGGCGTCGGTGTACGTCGCGACCGCGATGCTCGCCAGCACGACCCGCTCCTCTTCATCGGCCAGCTTCTTCCGGCCGTAGGGTCCCCAGACCAGCATCTTGCAGTACTGCGGGTAGATGATGCAGCGGTCGTTGTAGAGGAACCAGCGAGCCGGGGCTCCGCCGCTGTTGCTCATGTCGGCGCGAATGCGGTCAAGCCGGGAACGGAAGCGAAAGTCCTCCGGTGTGTTGGCAAAGTGCAACATCAGGTCGCCGTCGGGGCGGCGGTACTGCCAGGTTTGGTTCGGCTCCACGCCCCATGCCACGGTCTGGATGACCGTATCGGGCTTCCCCTGCCGGATGTACACCAGTCCCCGTTGATCGAAGCGGGTCGAGTCGATGCCAGCCTGCGGGTGCGGAAACACGTCGTAGCGTTGCTCTGCGGTCCAGGCGACGAGATGAGGCATCGCCTCGGGCAAATTGGAATTCTCCACCGCCCGCCGTTCGACCAGCTCCTCGAATCCGTCGAACTGCGAACCCCGGTAGAGGCCGCCGAGCGCCCCGTAGAGCGCCTCGGCGTCCAGCCGCCGGTTGGCCAGCACGATGTAGTGGCGCTCGGCGTGGGCCATGCGGCGGTAATGCTCCGCCAATCTCTCCCCCGGGCTCCTCAGCGCCTCGTGGTCGCGATCCTCCCAGAACTGCCTGAGCCAGGCGACCCGGACTTCACCAGCCGCGCTGTCGAATCCGGTCAGCGCGTCTTCGGAGGCGATGAGTGAGAGATCACGCCGATAGGCGGAGACGCTGGCCGAGTCGTTCTCGCGGGCTCCGTCGTAGTAGCAGCTCCCCGCGGAGGTGTCACCGACGGCGAACGATGCCCACGCCAGCTCCCTGAGCCCGATACCACGGTATCCCCCCGCGGCCAGATACTCCCGGAAGGCATCTCTGGCCCGGTCATCCGATCCGAACCCGCGTTCGGCTCGCCCGAGGTAGAGCAGAAACGCCGGCTCGCGGACACCTGCCTCCGCCGCGGCACGGAGCGCGGGGAGCAGCTGGGTCGAGAACCGCGACGTGTCCCGGATCTCCGTCACCGCTCGCTGCAACTCCATCAGGGCGGGGAGGTAGGTCGGCTCGAGCTTCGCCCCGTGGGCCAATGCATCTGCGGCCCCCTCGAACTGCCCGAAGCCGACCCGCCGGCCGAGTTCGAGCGGGTCCGCCGCCATCCGGTCACCCTCAGCGAGGAGCGACCGTCCCAGAAGGTGCCACGCCACCGGCCAGTCGGGATGCTCTTCGGTGGCCTGCCTCGCCTGACTGATGGCCTGGCGCGCTCCCCAGTGATTCCCAAGCTGGTTGAGCCGGAGGAGCACCAGGGTGTGCCTGAGAGTCTGGAGGGAGTCCGAGCCCTTCGCGTGCTCGAGGTCGCGCTCGAACCTGCGGACGAGGCTCGAGTCGGTTGTTGAAATGAGAGTCTGGCTGAAGGCCGAGAGCTGCTGGCGGAACTCCGCGGACTGGGCCGGCAGTCGCGCGGGGCTGATGGCCCAGACCAGGATGATCGTCGGAATGCTGAGGCGACGGCGCATCTGGTGGCGCGCCTTACGCGGTCCACGTCTCGAGCGCGGAGGTCCGCCGGAATGCCTCGGGGTGACGCCGGAACCAGGCCATCACGAGCAGGATCTCGTCGAGAAACTGGAACGGGAGCGGCCCCGCGGAGGGGGCCGGCAGGGCCAGCTCCGCCGCCACCACGCCCCGGAACGCCTCTCGCTCGATCGGCGTCGAGGGCCAGGGGTAGCTGGCTCGGACGATGCCGTGCCTGATGAGATAGGCGCGGTCATCGCCGAACACCCCCGGATCCCGGTAGACGAAGGTCAGCGCCGCCACCGCCGCCCGGGCCCGCGTCATCGCCGCGAGCAGCCACTCGAGGTCCTCGAAGCGGGTGCGCCAGCGTGTGGCCCGCTCGAATTCCCCATCGGCCGCGGCCGCCTGCATCTCCGTCACGATCCGGTCGATGGGCTGGATCGTCCGGCCCTCGAGAAACGCCACCGCGGTCTCGACCCGCTGCCGGTAGTCGGCCTGGGTGACCAGCCCCGCGCAGGGGCCAGCGCAGAAGCCGAAGTCGTGACGCGGGCAGGCGGCGCGCCGCTCCGGCGCGAACAGGTCAGTCTGCCCCGCGAAGACCATGGGCATCGCCGGGGCGCAGTCGCGCAGGCCGAGCAGGTCGCTCAGGGTGCGGATGCCGTCCCGGACCCGCTGCGGACTCACGAATGGTCCGTAGCAGCGCTGCTCCTCGCGCCCGGTGGGTCCTCCGGCGCCGAGCTGCGGGGCGGTGCCGCCGCTGACCCTGACAAAGAGCGTTCGGCGAGAGCGGTTCATCTGGTGGTTGAACGGCGGGCGCCAGCGGGCGATCTGCCTGAGCTCGGTGAGGTGGGCCGCGAATTCGCTCGGCACGTAGTCCCACTGGATGTCCGACGCGGCGTGGAGGATCCGCGCCGCCTTGTCCTCGGGATAGGCGGCACGGAAATACGAGGAGAGTCGCACCTTCAACCGCTTGGCCTTTCCGACGTAGAGCACCCGGCCTACCGGGTCGATCATGCGGTAGACTGCCGGGCGGGACTCTGCCATGCGCCGAACCCGGTCGCGCAGGGTGGCGAGGTCGGTCTGGGGAAGGGCGAAACGGAGGGCGGTGGCCATCGTCCTCTAGTGTAGGGCAGGGTGCGGGGTGGCGCCAGCGATCAGCGCTGGCAGACGCGGCAATACACCGTCTGGCGCCCGTCGATCCGATGGGTCCCGGTCAGCAGGGTCCTGCAGTCTGTACAGGGCTCACCGGCACGATCGTAGACCTGGAACTCGTGCTGGAACTCGCCGATCTCACCGGTTCCGGTCCGGTAGTCACGGATCGTGCTCCCACCTGCGTCGATCGCGGCCTGCAGGATTCGGCGTACCTCGGCCAGCAGGTGCGCGTACTCGAGCCGGCTCACTCGCCGGGCCTGGCGGGAGGGACGGATCCGGGCCGCGAAAAGCGCCTCGTTGGCGTAGATGTTCCCCACGCCGACCACCTTCCGCTGGTCCATCAGCACCTTCTTGATCGCCTGGCGCGAATGGCGGAGCCGCTCGGCGAACTCCGCCTCTGTGAACTGGGCGTCGAGCGGCTCGGGGCCCAATGCGCCGGTGTATCGGGCCCATCCACGAGGGTGGAGCAGGAGGATGGTGCCGATGCGGCGCACATCGCGGAAGACGAACTCGACCCCGTTCGAGAGCGGCGCCCGGAGCACTGCGTAGCGCGCTTCGGCGGCGGTCAGCGGGCGGCGGTAGAAGAGCAGATTGCCCGTCATCCCTGGCTGGAGCACCAGGCGATGGTCGCCGAGGTCGAGCACGCCATGCTTGGCACGGCGGAAGACCTCGCGGATGGTGGCGCCGGTCAGCGCCCGGACGAGGCGAGGCCGGGTGACGTCGCGCAGGATGTCGGTGTGAGAGAGCGAAGCGGAGAGGATCGTCTGTCCCACCAGCGCGGGCCGAACCCCGCGCACCATGGTCTCGACTTCAGGGAGTTCCGGCACGCGTCTGCCTGGCGGCCTCACGCCAGCCGATGTCTCGCCGGAATACCTTTCCGTCGAACGCGATAGCCTCCGACGCGGCGCGGCTGGCGGCCTGCGCCCCGGCGAAGTCGGCGGCCACGGCCGTCACGGTGAGGACTCGCCCCCCGCTGCCCCGCAACACTCCGTCCTCGCCCCGGGTCGTACCCGCATGGAAGACGGTCACGCCGTCCGGGAGCTGGGCCGGGATGGCGATGGGGGC
>JAOUIC010000122.1 GCA_029884275.1 Gemmatimonadota bacterium
CCCGGTCGCGCACCACGGCCACCGTCTCGCTGGTCTGCGTCGCCGCCTGGGCCGCCTGCCCCGCGAGCTTCCGGACCTCCTCGGCCACCACCGCGAAGCCCTTCCCTTCCTCGCCGGCTCGGGCCGCCTCGATCCCCGCGTTGAGCGCCAGCATGTGGGTCTGGCGGGCGATCGCCTTGGTCTGGGCGACGAACTTCTCGATCTCGGTGGAAGCCGCGGCCAGCGCCACCGCCTCCTCCGACCCCCGCTCGATTTCCATGGCCAGCGACTGCAGCCCGCTGGAGCTCCGGTCCAGTTCCGCCCGGTGTTCCCTGGCCAGCTGCGCCAGTGCCGCATTACGGCCGGCGGCTTCCTCGGCGCTGGCCGCCAGGGTCTCCGCGATCGCGAGGATGCGTGCCGCATCGGCGGCGGCGCCGCGCACCAGCCCGGCCTGCGTGGTGGCGCGGTCGGTCAGGTCGTTGCAGGTGCTGGAAACCTCCTCGGTGGAGGCGCTCATCTGCTCGGTGGAGGAGGAGATCTGCTGGGCCATGGCCGCGGCCTCTTCGGCGCTGGTGCGGATGGCGCGGACCAGGGTGCGGAGCTCCTGCAGCATGGAGCGCACCGCGTAGGTGAGCTCGTCTCCCCTCCGCGTCCCGACGGAGGCGATGGAGACCGTCAGGTCCCCCTGGGCCACACGGTCGGCGACTATGGAGGTGTTGCTGAGGGGGCGGAGGACGTTCCGGACCGCCCAGCTGACCCCGAAGGTGATGACGAGGAGGGAGATGATCAGGTACGAGGTCAGCGCGATGCCCGCCGCCGACCACCAGCCGGGGCCGGGGCTCTGGCGGCCATCGAACACCCACATCACGCCGACCAGGACGCTGCCAAGGAGGAGAGCGAGGCAGGTGCTGACGACGTAGATCTGCCGGGTGAACCGCTGCTGTTGACTGGCCATTATGTCGGGAGACCCTGGCGGGGACGTGGGAAGTTACGGTGAGGACGGACGGGGGGGCAATAGCGCGCAGAGTTCCCCCCTCCCCGGAGGCTCGGTAGATTCCCGCCCATATGACTGATACCATGCCTGACAGCTACCGCCCCGACGAAGTCGAGGCCCGGTGGCAGGCGCGCTGGGCGGAGCGCGGCACCAACCAGCCCGACCTGGACCACCCGGCGCGGCCGTTCTACAACCTCATGATGTTCCCCTATCCCTCGGCGGAGGGGCTGCACGTGGGGAACATGTTCGCGTTCACCGGCAGCGACGTCTACGGCCGGTTCAAGCGGCTGCAGGGCTACGACGTCTTCGAGCCGATCGGTTACGACGCCTTCGGGATTCACAGCGAGAACTACGCGATCAAGGTCGGCCTCCACCCCGCCGACCTCATCCCCCGCAACATCGCCAACTTCCGGCGCCAGCTGGAGCGCATCGGCGGCATGTTCGACTGGCGCCATGCCCTGAGCACCACCGATCCCGACTACTACAAGTGGACCCAGTGGATCTTCGTGCAGCTGCTCAAGGCGGGGAAGGCCTACAAGAAGAAGGCCGGGGTCAACTGGTGCCCCACCTGCAAGACGGTGCTGGCCAACGAGCAGGTCGAGGGCGGGCTGTGCGAGCGCTGCAAGACGCCGGTGGAACAGCGGTTCCTCGAGCAGTGGTTCTTCCGCATCACGGAGTACGCCGACCGCCTGCTCCGGAACCTCGACACCCTCGACTGGTCCGACACCACCCGCACCGCCCAGCGCAACTGGCTGGGGCGGAGCGAAGGGGGAGAGCTGGTGTTCGAGGTGCCCGCCATCGGTGAGTCGATCACCGTCTTCACCACCCGTCCGGACACGGTGTTCGGGGCGACCTTCATGGTGCTCGCGCCGGAGCACCCGCTGGTCGCGAAGCTGACGGCCCCGGAGCAGCGGGCGGAGGTCGAGGCCTACGTCACCGCCGCCGCCGGCCGGGACCTGGTGTCCCGCAAGGTGGGCGAGAGGGAGAAGACCGGCGTCTTCATCGGCGCCCATGCCGTCAACCCGGCGACGGGCAGGCCGGTCCCGGTCTGGATCGCGGATTACGTGCTGATGGAGTACGGCACCGGCGCCATCATGGCGGTCCCGGGCCACGACGAGCGCGACTTCGAGTTCGCCACGAAGTTCGGGCTCGACATCGTCCGGGTGCTGGCCGGGGAGGGAGAGTCCGCGGGCGCGTCGCTGGAGCACGCCGTGGTCGAGGCCGACGGGTTCCGGATGGTGAACTCGGGCCGGTTCGATGGCATGCCCGCCGAGGAGGCGAAGCGCGCCATCACCGAGTGGCTGGCCGGGCAGGGGCGGGGCCGGCCGGTGGTCCAGTTCCGGCTGCACGACTGGTGCATCTCGCGCCAGCGGTACTGGGGTCCTCCGATCCCCGTGATCTACTGCGACGCCTGCGGCGCGGTGCCGGTCCCGGAACAGGACCTGCCCGTCCTCCTGCCGGCCATCGAGGACTTCCGGCCCGACGATTCCGGGCTCTCCCCACTGGCCCGGCACGAGGAGTGGTACTTCGCTCCCTGCCCGACCTGCGGCAAGCGTGGCCGGCGCGAGACCGACGTGTCCGACACCTTCCTCGACTCGGCCTGGTATTACCTGCGCTATCCCAGCACCGAGTTCCACGACCGTCCGTTCGATCCGGCTCGGACCCGCACCTGGTGCCCGGTGACGGCCTATATCGGCGGCAACGAGCACGCGGTGCTGCATCTGCTCTACTCCCGTTTCCTCGCGATGGTACTGCACGACCTCGGCCACCTCGATTTCGAGGAGCCCTTCACCAGGTTCCGGGCCCACGGCCTGATCGTGAAGGACGGCGCGAAGATGTCCAAGTCGCGAGGCAATGTCGTGATCCCCGACGACTACATCGCCCAGTGGGGGGCCGACACCTTCCGGATGTACCTGATGTTCCTCGGACCGCTCCAGGAGGGCGGCGACTTCCGCGACGCCGGCATCAACGGGCCGCGGCGGTTCCTCGACCGGGTCTGGGTCCTGGTCCGCGAGGCGGAGGATGGTGGCGGCGAGATCCGCCGGGATCTGGTCACGCGGTGGCACGCGACGAAGAAGAAGTGCGCCGAGGACATCGAGGGGCTGCACTACAACACCGCCATCGCCGCGATGATGGAGCTGGTGAACCACATGCGCGAAGCCGGTTGCCGCGACCGGCAGATGGTCGCCGATCTCATCGTGATGCTCGCGCCCTTTGCGCCACACTTCTCGGAAGAGTGCTGGGAGCGACTGGGGCACGCCGGGAGTGTCTTCGAGGCCCGCTGGCCCGCCTGGGATGACGCCCTCGCGGTTTCCGATCAGGTCGAGCTGCCGGTCCAGGTGAACGGCAAGACCCGTTCGAGGGTCCATGTGCCCCGCAATGCGACCGAGCAGGCGGCCGTCGCGGCCGCCCAGGCCGACCCGGCGGTGCGCAGGTTCACCGCCGGCAAGGAGGTGCGAAAGGTGATCTACGTGGCCAACCGCCTGGTCAACCTCGTCATCGGCTGAGGCGGGCTTCATCCGGCGCATTGCCACGCGCCGGTAGAGGTGCCATTGTAGGGAAGAGCATGCCCCCACGCCGGACCGTTCCGTCCAACGGAGAACGCCTCATGCCGCTCCCATTCCGTTCTGCTCGCCGCGTCCCGCTCGTCGCCCTGCTGCTTCTGCTGCCGACCGCGGCGGCGGCCCAGATCGGCGGGGTCATCAACAAGGGCAAGAAGAAGGCGGCAGAGGCCGTCTCCCCCGTGCCGACGGAGCAGAACAAGGGCTGCACCGCCGTCAAGTTCGACAAGGACGTGCTGGAGCTCATGTCCGAGCGGCTGGACCGGATCATGAAGGGCGTCCAGGCCGCGCGGGCCCAGGTGGGGCCGGGGGGGAAGTCGGCCGCGCAGATGACCGAGCAGGCCAGCGCCGCCTTCGAGGAGCGCGACAAGCTGCTGGAGGGGAAGGAGGAGCAGATCGGGCGGTACACCGACGCCGAGGGGGCGTGGTCCAGTTGCCGCGGCGGGGTGCTCGATTCCCTCAAACGGAAGCATGGCGCGGAAGCGCAGCAGCGCCTGATGGGCATCGCCGCCAGCCAGGACGCCTCGTCGCTGCAGGCGATCGTGGAGGCGCAGACGAAGGCCACCGAGGCCTATACGGCTGGTGACACGATCACGGCGAACAAGGCGATGGCGGAGTACTACAAGCGGCTCGGCTTCGATTTTGCCAAGGACACCGCCGAGGCCGACCGGATCTGCAAGAAACCCGTGAAGCCCGCCTGGCTCATCCGCGCCGATTCGCTCGGCCGGCTCGGCAACAAGCTGGTGGAGGACGCGCAGGCGCTGGAGACCAGCGCCGTCGCCAAGGGTGCCGAAGTCGCCGGGATGGGGCAGCAGCAGTTCGCCATCGCCCGCGAGCGGATCTTCGCCTTCATCGAGTCCGACGGCGCGCCGGGCAGCTCCTGGTGCTACAGCCCGGCGGAACGTGAGGCGCTCAAGGCCCGGTTGAAGGAGCTGAAGGCCATGGACTTCCAGTGATCCCGCGCGGGCTGCTGCTCTGGTCCGGGGTGGCGGTCGCGGCGGCGGGCGGGATCGCCGCCGCGCTGCCCCGGGGGGAGGAGCGGCTCGCGCTTCGGGTCGAGGGGGAGGGGGAGCAGGTCTGGTGGCGTTCGGCTGACGCGCCAGCGCGGTGGGACGACCGCTTCACCCCGCTCGCCGACGCCGTGACATGGCGGCGGGGAATGGATGGCGTGGAGTGGGGCGAGGTCCGACTCGGGGGAGGCGGAGAGGCGCACTCCCTCAAGCTTGTGGCGGTGCGGCTCGCCCCACAACGGCTGCGACTGGCCCTGCAGTGGGAGCTCGCCGAGTCACCCGGCTGGACCCTGG
This sequence comes from Gemmatimonadota bacterium, assembly GCA_029884275.1. Lineage (GTDB taxonomy): Bacteria > Gemmatimonadota > Gemmatimonadetes > Gemmatimonadales > GWC2-71-9 > JADJOM01. Next base: position 4,839 of record JAOUIC010000122.1, read on the forward strand.
ACCGCGCGCCGGCAGACGCGGCCCTGGCGGTCAACGCCGGGATGTTCGTGCAGACGGTGCCCTGGGGCTGGGTGGTGCTCAGCGGTGAGGAGCGGCTCCCGCCGGGTCGGGGCCCTCTCTCTTCCGCCCTCGTTATCCTGCGCGACGGATCGGTCGCCTGGGTGGACGGAGACCAGGTCTCGGAATGGCGTGGGAGGCCGGGAGTCGAGTTCGCGTTCCAGTCCTACCCCTCGCTCCTCGTCGGCGATGGGACAGTCCCCTCGGCCCTTCGCGAAGGGCCGGCGGTGAACCTGACGCACCGGGACGCCCGGCTCGCGCTGGGCATCGATCGGGAGGGGATGCTGCTCCTCGCCCTCACCCGCTTCGATGCGCCGCTTCCGGCGGCTGACCGGATTCCCTTTGGAGTCACCCTTCCCGAGATGGCGGCGATCATGGGCGCGCTCGGCGCCAGGCAGGCGGTCTCCCTTGATGGTGGGATCTCGGCCCAGCTGATGATCCTGGACAGCGCCGGCACCCGGCATCGGTGGCCGGGACTCAGGCGGGTCCCGCTGGCGCTGCTCGCGATCCCTCGCAACTGAAACGAGGAAGCCTGTGAGGCGGTGAGCCTCAGTTCGGTCCCCGCTACAACAGCTTCGTGATCCACTCCCCCACGAAATACCCCACCCCGGCCACGCCCAGCCCCACTAGGAACATGTCCATCCCCGACCGGATGACACCCCGGCCGGTGAAGATGCTCCGCGCGCCTCCGACGCCGAAGTGCGCCAGCATCGAGATAGCGAAGCTGCTCCAGATGGCCGAGGCTCCGCTGGTGACCAGGAACGGCGCCACCGGGATGAAGGCCCCCACCGCCGTGGCGGTTCCCGTGATCCATGCCTCGCGGACGGGCGTGCTCGACGGCTCACCGATGCCAAGCTCCTCCCGCACCTTTTCCGTCAGGGCCCGCTCCGGGTCCCGCATCACCTGCGCGGCGAGTTCCCCGGCCTGCGCGGCTGGAACGCCCTTGGCCTGATAGAGCAGCGAAAGTTCCTCCCGCTCCAGCTCCGGCATCAGCCGGATCTCGTCGCGCTCCATGGAGATCTCGTGCTCGTGCACCTCACGCTCGCTCTTGGCCGCGAGGTACCCGGACGATCCCATCGAGA
>JAOUIC010000123.1 GCA_029884275.1 Gemmatimonadota bacterium
GATCAGCTGGACCGCCGTCCGGGAGGGCCCGTCGCCACTCGCCGCGCTGGTGCCCGCCCTGGCGGATCGGGGGCCCGGCCTGATCGCGACCGGCGTCTCCTCCCCCGGCGGAGAACCGATCCTGCTCTTCCGTCCCGTTCCGCTCGAGGCGAAGACCGGCCCGAGTTGGCATGGCTACCGGGTGGGCTACTGGCCCGGGGAGCGCCGCGGCGCGCGGGCAGCCGGCGCTTCCCCGCCTGAAGGCTTTCTGGAGGTCACGCCGGAGAACCGCGACCTGGCGCTCTCCACCAGGTTCCGGGTGCGCGACTTCCTCACCCACGACCAGGCCGCGGTCTGGCCGAAGGTCCTGGTCATCGATCTCGAGCTGCTCGACAAGCTCGAGCTGATCGGGGAGGCCCTCGAGGCGGCGGGGCGGTCATCGGCGGTCCGGGTGATGTCCGGCTTCCGCACGCCGCAGTACAACGCCCTCGGCGTCGGCCCCAAAGGTGGCCGGGCCGGCAACAGCCGTCACATGTATGGCGACGCCGCCGATATCTTCGTCGATGCCGACGGCAACGGTCGCATGGACGATCTCGACGGCGACCGCCGCGTCACCATCGCCGACGCCCAGTGGCTGGCGCGCGTGGCCGAGCGGGTGGAAGCGGACCATCCTTCCCTGACGGGTGGCATCGGGGTGTACCGCGCCAACACCGTCCACGGGCCATTCGTGCACGTGGACACGCGGGGGACGCGGGCGCGGTGGTAGGGGCCGCATACATGCGGCCCCTACACCGCGCCCCTACACGCCCCGCCGTAATTCCCATTCCCGCCACAACGAATACACCGCCGGAATCACCACCAGCGTGAGGATGGTCGAGCTGACCATCCCTCCTACCATCGGCGCGGCGATCCGCTTCATCACGCTCGCCCCGGCACCGCTCCCCCAGAGAATCGGCAGCAGCCCCGCCATGATCGCCGTGACGGTCATCATCTTGGGGCGGACCCGCTCCGCGGCGCCTTCCATGATGGCGTCGTTCAGCGCCTGCAATGAGCCGCCGTCCTTCCGGCGCGCCGCCCACGCCTGGTCGAGGTAGATCAGCATCACCACGCCGGTCTCCGCCGCCACACCCGCCAGCGCGATGAACCCGATCGCCACCGCCACCGACCAGTTGTAATCCAGCAGGTGCAGGAACCAGATGCCGCCCACCACCGAGAACGGCAGCGAGAGCAGCACGATCGAGGTCTCCGCCAGGCTGCGGAAGTTAAGGTAGAGGAGCAGGATGATGATGCCGAGCGTCGCTGGCACCACCAGCCGAAGCCGCTGACCGGCCCGCTCCATGTATTCGTACTGGCCGCTCCAGGTCATGGTGTAGCCCGGCGGCAGGCTCACCATGCTGTTCACCATGCGGCGCGCCTCGGCGACGTAACTGCCGATGTCCCGGCCCGCCACGTCGACGTAAACCCAGGCAGTCGGGATTGCCCCTTCGGTCCGGACCACCATCGGCCCGGCGACTTCCCGGACCGTCGCCACCTGGCCCAGCGGTACATAGGCCGCGCCGGCGGGTAAAGCCGGCCCGCCGCCCCCCATCCCCATCCCGCCGTTGGCCGGACCTGCCGCGGTGCCGCCGTGGGCCGTGGGAATCAGCACGTCGAGCAGGTGCTCCGGGTTGTCGCGCAGCTCGTGCGGATACCGGACCCGGACGTCGTAGCGCTCACGGCCCTCGACCGTCTGTGTGACTGTCATGCCGCCGATCGCGGTGGCGATCACCGCCTGCACGTCGCCCACGTTGAGCCCGTGCCTCGCTGCGGCGGCGCGATCAATGACGATGTCGAGATAGTACCCCGACTCGGCCCGCTCGGCGAAGACGCTCCTCGTGCCCGGCACCATGCGGAGCGCGTCCTCGACCTCGCGGCCGAGATGCTCGAGCTCGCCCAGGTCGGGCCCGAAGATCTTGACCCCGACCGGCGTGCGGATGCCCGTGGCCAGCATGTCGATACGGCCCTTGATCGGCATGGTCCAGGCATTGGTGACGCCCGGGAGCCGCACCGCGGAGTCCATCGCGGCGGTGAGGCGCTCGGGCGTCATCCCCGGACGCCACTCGGATTCGGGCTTGAGTGTGATGGTGGTCTCGAACATGTCGAGCCCGGCGGGGTCGGTGGCCGTCTCGGCGCGCCCCGCCTTGCCCCACACCGTGGCCACCTCGGGGAACTGCTTCAGCACCTGGTCCTGGATGCGGAGCACCTCGCGGGCGCGCGCCACGCTGGCGCCCGGCAGCGTGGTGGGCATGAAGAGGATGGTCCCCTCGTCGAGCGGCGGCATGAACTCGCTGCCCAGCCGGCGCCACGGAATCCAGGTCAGCACCAGCACGGCCACCGCCGCCGCGAGGACCAGCCCTCGGTTGGCGAGGACGAAGCGGATCACGGGCTGGTAGAGCCGGATGAGCAACCGGTTCACCGGGTTGGCCCGTTCCCGGACGATCCGGCCCCGGATGAACAGTCCCATGGTGGCGGGCACCAGGGTGACCGAGAGCAGGCTCGCCGCCGCCATCGCGAAGGTCTTGGTGAAGGCGAGCGGCTTGAACAGCCGGCCCTCCTGGCCTTCGAGCGCGAACACCGGCAGGAACGACACCGTGATGATGAGGAGCGAGAAGAACAGCGCCGGCCCCACCTCCTGGGCCGCCTTGATCACCAGCGACCAGCGTTCCTCGGCCGTGAGGCGGCTGGTGTCGAAGGTGGCGCCGCCGCCGTCGCCGCGGCTGGCCAGGGCGTGCTCGAGATGCTTGTGCAGGTTCTCGATCATCACGATCGCGGCGTCGATCATGGCCCCGATGGCGATCGCGATGCCGCCCAGCGACATGATGTCGGCACTGATCCCGAGGGCGTGCATCGCCACGAAGGCGAGCAGGATGCCGACCGGAAGGGTGAGGATCGCGACCAGCGCCGAGCGGGCGTGCACCAGGAACAGCACACAGACCAGCGCGACGATGAGGCTCTCCTCCAGCAGCTTCCCCTTGAGCGTGGCGATGGCCCGGAGGATGAGGTCGCTCCGGTCGTACACCGGGCGGATGACGACGCCCGGCGGGAGTCCGCTCTCGATGTCCGCCAGCTTCTGCTTGATGGCGGTGATGGTGGTGAGCGCGTTCTCCCCGAAGCGCATCACCACGATGCCGCCGACCGCGTCACCCCGGCCGTCGAGGTCGGCGATGCCGCGCCGGACCGCCGGCCCGACGGTGACGTTGCCCAGTTCGGCGATGCGGATCGGGGTGCCGGCCGAGGTCGCGCCGACCACGACCTGCTCGATGTCCCCGATGCTCTTGAGGTAGCCCAGCCCGCGGACCATGTGCTCCCGCTCGGACAGCTCGACCACCATCGCGCCGACGTCGGAGTTGGCGTTCTGGATCGCGCCCATGACGCGGGTGATGGGAATGCCGTAGGCCTGCAGCCGGGCGGGGTCGAGGTCGACCTGGTACTGTTTTTCGAACCCGCCGATCGAGGCCACCTCCGCCACCCCCGGCACCGCGGTCAGGGCATACCGCAGGTACCAGTCCTGCACGCCGCGGAGCTGGGCCAGGTCCATCCGGCCGGTGGTGTCCTCGATGGCATACTGGAACACCCAGCCGAGCCCGGTGGCATCGGGGCCCAGCGTGGGCGAGACGGCAGCGGGGAGTTTCCCCTTGATGCCGTTCAGGTACTCGAGCACCCGGCTGCGGGCCCAGTAGAGGTCGGTGCCGTCCTCGAAGATGACGTAGACGAACGACACGCCGAAGAACGAGTATCCCCGCACCGTGCGCGCCCCCGGCACCTTGAGCATCTCGGCGGCGATGGGATAGGTGACCTGGTCCTCGATGATGCGCGGCGCCTGCTCGCCGAAGTCCGCCTGGACGATGACCTGCACGTCGCTCAGGTCGGGCAGCGCCTCCAGCGGCGTGCGGCTGATGGCGACCACCCCCGCGGCGATGGCGGCCACGGTCGCGAGCAGGACCAGCAGCCGGTTCCGCGCCGACCACGCGATGATCCACGCCAGCATGGTCAGTTCCCCCCGTGCTTGTGCTCCGGGGAGGCGCTGTCCGCCCGCGCCGGCGCCGTCAGGTCCATCCCCGGCATGTCGCCCATCCCGCCGAACAGCGACCCGAGGTTGGACTCGGCGTCGACCAGGAAGGTGGCCGAGGCCACCACCATGTCACCGGCGGCGAGCCCGCGGCGGACCTCCACCCGGTCCTCGGTCTGCGCGCCCAGCACGATGTCCACCGGGGTGAACCGGCCGTCGGCGCTCCGCACGAAGACGAGACTCCGCTCCCCGGTGGAGAGCACCGCCGATCTGGGAATGCTGAGCACCGGCCCGGTGGCCGCGGCGGAAAACCTGAGCGTCGCGAACATCCCCGGTTTGAGCGTGAGCCCCGGGTTTGGCAGCGCCACTCGCACCCGGCCGGTGCGGGTCTCGGGGCTCAGGGTGGGCGAGACGTAGGTGATGGGTCCGGTGCGGATCACTCCCGGCAGCGCCTGCAGGTCGACCTGCACCTGCTGGCCCATCCGCACCGCGGCGAGGTCCTGCTCGAAGACCTCGCCCTCGATCCAGACCATGGCGAGGTCGGCGATGCGGTAGAGCGCGTCGCCCTCCATGATGCGCTGTCCGTTCAGCACGTTCTTCTCGAGAATCACGCCGCTCGCCGGCGCATACAGCACCACCGACCGGAGCGAGGCGCCGTGCTCCTCGACCTGCCCGATCTGCGCGGGGGTGATGTTCCAGGACGTGAGTCGATCACGGGCGGCTCGAACCAGGCGTGTCGCCGAGGCTCGCGACTCCTCCGAGCCCTCCGCGATGTTCTCGGCGAGCCGGGTCGCGACCTTGAGCTCCTCGGCCGTCGCCGCCACCATCGGGGAGTACAGCTCGAGCAGCGGCTCACCAGCACGGATCGCCTGCCCCGTGAAGTTGGCGTACAGCTTTTCGACGAAACCATCCACCCTGGTGCTGACCGTCACGACGCGGGTCTCGTCGTACGTGACCTGGGCGACGATGCGGATGGTACGGGCGAGGGGAGCGACGGTGACCGGCGCGAAGGTGACGCCGATGCGCTGCTGGTCACGCTCGCTGAGCCAGACCGGCCGGGCGCTGTCGCCGGCAGGCGCGGCGCCATGCTGGTGACCCTGCGGCTCCGAAGTCGCGGTCGGCTCACCCCGGGTGAAGTACCAGGCGGTGGCGACCGCCGCGACGACCAGTCCGGCGGAGCCGACGAGGGAGAACAGTCGCCGGGACGACGTGGTGGGGGCGGCGGTCATGGCAGGTCTCCGGTATCGGGTGCGGCGGACGCGGCGTCCACCAGCGTGGTCCCGGTCAGCATTTCGAGTTCGGCGAGGGTGCGGCCGGTGGCGGCCTGGGCGCGAATCAGGTCGACGCGCACCCGCAGGACCGTCATGCGCGCGTCGAGGAGCGACATGAACGGCGCCAGCCCGCTCCGGTAGCCTGCGTCGGCGGAGGCGGCACTCGCCTCGGACTGCGGCAGCAGCGTGGTGCGGTAGAGCTCGGTCAGGCGACCGTACCGGACGAGGTCCGCATGCAGCTCGCCGATCCGGGCGCGGGTGGCTGCGCCCATCTCGGCCAGGTCGGCGGTGTACATGGCGGCCATCGCCCGGGCCTCGGCGGCCATCTGCTTCTGGTTACTGCCCGCGGTGATGGGGAGGGTGAAGCCGAACATCAGGCTCATCATCCGCTCGGTCTCGCCATCCATCGGACGCTGGCCGTAGATCACGCCCAAGGTCAGGTCGGGCCAGATCTCACGGCCGATCTGCTGGGCGGTGGCATCCGCTGCCGAGACCCGGGCCCGGCCCGCCTCGAGCATCGGACGGCGCTCGAGCGCCAGCCGCTCGAGGGAATCGCGCGTTGGCAGCGCAGCCGGCACCCTGGGCAGCACCGGGTCAGGGAGCGAATCGGCGGGGAGCACCAGCATCGCGGCGAGGCGGGCCTTCATGCTCTCGCGC
>JAOUIC010000124.1 GCA_029884275.1 Gemmatimonadota bacterium
TTCATTCGGGCCTGATCGACCTCGACCTGCTGCGCACCGAGCGGCTGGGCGCCGATTTCCAGAGCCGGTTCCTCGACTCGCTGCGGATCGACACCCTGCAGGTGCGGATGGGCCAGAATGTCTGGCTCCGCTCCGGAGAAGCCAACATCCAGCTCGACGGCGCCATCACGGTGGACAAGCTGCGTGACCAGTACCGGATCAACGGCGAGCTGTCCGCGCTGCGTGGCAAGTACACCCTGTGGATCGCCGGGGTCGTCACCCGCGACTTCACCGTGGAGCGGGGCAAGGTCCGCTATTTCGGCACACCGGACCTGAACGCCGAGCTGGACATCGAGGCCCGGCACACGGTCGTGGCAGTGGAGACCGGCGAGGAGATCGACGTGGTCGCGAAGATCACCGGTACCATGCTCCAGCCGAAGCTCGAGCTGAGCAGTCCGCCGGCGGCCCAGCGCGCCCCCCTCAACCAGACCGAACTGGTGAGCTACCTGATGTTCGGGCGGCCCACCTTCAGCCAGCAGGGACAGGGGACATCGGCCCAGCAGGGGAACCAGTACTACGCGGTGCAGGTGGGACTCAGCTATGTCTCGAGCGCCCTCACCAGCGAACTGCAGCGGGCCCTGGTCAGCGACCTGGGCGTGCCCATCGACTACCTTGACATCCGGCCCGGCGGGGCGGGCACGGCCTCTTCCGCGGGACAGGGCGCCTCCTCCCAGGTCGCGATCGTGTCGGCCGGCTGGCATCTCGGCAAGCGCTGGTTCGTGACCGTGGTGGCGGACCTGTGCACCAACCAGCAGCGGTTCTACCCCAACGTGGAGTACCGGTTCACCCGTGAGCTCCGCATCAAGACGGCGGTGGAACCGTCCTACTCCTGCCAGGTGGCGGTCAACCAGCCCAGCCTTACGGGCAACAAGTACCAGGTCGGCCTCGACCTCCTCTGGAAGCGGGACTACTGAGCCATGACCCGCGCACTGCTGATCACCAATCCCGCCGCCGCGCGAACTGAGGAAGCCGAAGTCAAGGCCATCCTCGAGACCCTTCGGCGCGGCGGCTGGCGCGTGGAGTTGCGCGCCACCGGCGGCCCGGGTGACGCGCGCCGGTTCGCGGCCGAAGCCGCCGCGGCCGGACACGACGTGGTGGCTGTCTTCGGGGGAGACGGGACCACGATGCAGGCCGCCGCGGCCCTGGTGGGGACCGGGACCGTTCTGGGGGTGCTCCCCGGGGGAACGGGCAACCTCCTGGCCGGCAACCTCCGGATTCCGATGCATCCGGCCCGCGCGGCGCAGGTGCTCCTCACCGGCGCGGCGCGGCCTCTCGACCTGGGCCGGATGGAGCGGCTCGACGGGACCCATTACTTCGCGGTCGCGTGCGGGGCGGGGCACGACGCGCGGGTCATGGCCGCGACCACCACGCTGCAGAAGCACCGTTGGCGCTTCGCGGCGTACTTCGTGACGATCTTCAGGCTGATGCCGGAGTTGCGCAGCATTCCCCACCTCATCACCGTCGACGGGGTGGAGTACGAGGCCCAGGCGGCCCTCGTGCTGGTCGCCAACTGCGGTGAGATGATCCCCCCGTTCCTCCGGCTGCGCCGCGGCATCCGTCCGGATGACGGGCTGCTCGATGTCGTGGTGCTGCGGGCGGACACCCTGCCGGAGACGGTGCGCGCCATCTGGGAGATCATCCGTGAAGACACCGGGGGCCGCATAGGTTATGCCCAGGGCCGGACCATCACGGTCCAGTCCAGCACGCCGGAACCGGTGCAGATGGACGGCGACGCGCACGGAATGACCCCGTTCACGGCGGAGGTCGTGCCGCGCGCGGTTCACGTCATCGCGCCACGGAGCACGTCATGAGCCCGGCAGGATGGCCCCCGGCCGGGCGCCTCACAGCCGGTGGCGCCCGTCGCGAGATGGGCCGGCCGGCGCTCCGGTCCCGCCCAGGGAGGAGCCATGCCTGATTCGGTGCTGCTGGTCGCCGGCGATGTCGAGTCGCTCCGCGGTCTGGGGAGCATGTTCGAGCGCGCGGGCTACGAGGTCGCGCGTGAACTGGATGTCGAGACCGGGCTTGCCGCCTACGACCGGCTGCGACCGCAGGTGGTGCTGCTCGAGCTGGACCTCGCCGGCGCCGGGGATCTCGAGGCGGTGGCCCGCTTCCGGGATCGCGGCGCCGCGGTCATTGTCATGGGCGGAGCGACAGAGGCGCCAGCGGCGGTCGCAGCCATGCAGGCCGGGGCCGAGAACTTCCTGGTCGCGCCAGTCGACCCGCGGCACCTGCAGCTGGCGGTGGCCAGGGTCGCGGAGAAGGCGCGGCTTCGCCACCTCATCGAACTGTTCCGGCGGCAGGCGCACCCCGGCCAGGGGCTCGGCTCACTGGGCGATTCGCCGGCGATGCGCGAGCTGGTGCGCCAGGTCGGCCTGGCCGCCGCGGCCGAGCGGATCCCGGTTCTGCTGCTGGGGGAGCCCGGGGTCGGCAAGCGCCGGCTCGCCCGCATCATCCACGACATGAGCCCCCGGGCCCGGGGCCCGCTGCTCACCGTCGAGTCCGGGGGGCGCGAGCCCGGCAGTCTGGCGGAGGAACTCCTCGGCTCGGAGCGGCCCGCCGCCGGTGGTGCGCTGGAGCGGCGGCCGGGACTGGTCGAGAGCGCGTCGGGTGGAACGCTCTCCTTCAGCGAGATCGAGGCCCTCCCGGCGGAGGTGCAGCCGCTGCTGCTCAGGCTGCTCGAGGCCCGGACATTCCGGAGGGTGGGCGGGACGCGCGACCTGGCGGCGGATGTGCGGGTCATCGCCGCCTCGAGTCGGCCGCTCAGCGGCCTGCTCGACGGAAGTTGCGTCCGCGAGGATCTCGCCTATCGCCTGAACGCGATGCCGATCACGTTGCCGGCGGTCCGCGAGCGGGCGAGGGAGGACCGCGTGGCGCTGCTTCGTTCGGTGGTCGCGGAGGCGCGGGGGGGAAGCACCATGTCCGAGTCGGTGATCAGTCCCGAGGCGCTCGAGCGGCTGGTCGGGTATCCCTGGCCGGGAAACGTGAGCGAGATGCAGCAGGTCGTGTCCCGTGCCCTGCTGCTCGCCGGAGGGCGCGAGCCGGTCGGCCTCGACCACCTCCCGGGGGAGTTCCGCAACCGGCCCGGGACCGGCGACCGGCGCCACACGCCCATGACACTCGACGCGCTGGAGCGCGCTCACATCGAGCGCACCCTGCGCCATCACGGCGGCAACCGGACCAGGGCGGCCCAGGAGCTGGGGATCTCCCGGGCCACGCTCATCAACAAGATCAGGCGGTACTCAATCGAACGGTGAGGAGGGTCGGCGCATGAAGCCCGAATTGAAGGAAAAGGACGCCATGATCTGCCGCGCCTGCGGGCGCGAGGAGCGCGCCTCGGAGGGGTACCCCTGCGAAGTGTGCAGCACGTTCATCTGCCTGCCCTGCACCAACCGGGGGGTGCTGCGCTGCAAGAAATGCGACGCCAAGCCCGAACCCCGATGAGCTCCAACTCCATCATCGGCCTCGCGGCGGTGACCCCGGTCTACCGGGAGCCGAACCTGCGGGCGGAGCAGGTCACCCAACTGGTGCTCGGCGAGACGGGCAGAATCCTCGAGGCCCGTGGCGCTTGGCGGCGGGTGAGGCTCGATCTGGACCACTACGAGGGCTGGGCTCACGCCGGCTACCTGCTTGAGACCGATCATGAGGTGGCGCGGGCCTGGCGCGAGAGCGCAAGCGGGTGGAGCGAAGGGGCGGTTGCCCAGGGGGAGGACGGCCGCATCCTCCGGCTGCCGCTCAGGGCCAGGGTCGGGCTGGTCGCGCCGCGGGTCGACCTCCCCAACGGCCAGCGTGCCACACTCAGCACGGGCGTCGTCACGCCACACGATCGCGTTGCCGGGCGCGCCCGCTCCTCCTCCCCCGACCTCTGGGCGCTGGAACACTTCGCCGGGGCGCCGTACCAGTGGGGCGGGGTGACGCCGTGGGGGGTGGACTGCTCCGGCCTGGTGCAGACCACGTTTCTCGCGCGCGGTCTGGCGCTTCCGCGCGACGCGGCGCAGCAGGCGCTCAAGGGCGAGCCGGTGGATCTCGGGAAGCACCGCCCTGGTGACCTGCTGTTCTTCTCCGATGAGGGGGACCGTATCACCCATGTGGCGCTGGCCGGCCCGCGCGACGCCCTGGTGCACTCCACCGTGGCCTGCGGTGGCGTGGTGCTGGAGCCATGGGGGCCCGGCACGAGGGCGTCCGCACTCCGGGAACAGTTGGTCGCCATCCGGCGCGTCGAGTAGCCATGCGGCGACTGGTCCTGTTCGACATCGACGGCACGATCCTGCTCACGTCCGGGGCCGGCCGGCGGGCCATCACGGCGGCGCTGGCCGGGGAGATGGCCTCCCACGACGCCTTTGAGCACATCCGTTTCGACGGGAAGACCGACCCCCAGATCGTCGCCGAATTGCTGGAGGCCGCCCGCCATCCGTCGGCCTCCGACTCGGAGTACATCAGCGCGGTGTGCCACCGGTATGTCGCCCTGCTGGAAGCGGAACTGCTCGAGGGCCGGTCCCGCACCACCGTGATGCCGGGGATCTTCGAGCTGCTCGACGCGCTGGAGCACGAGGCCGGTGTGGTTCTGGGACTCCTGACCGGCAACGTCGCTCGCGGCGCCGAACTCAAGCTGGGCGCCGCCGGGCTCGATCCCGCGCGCTTCCGGATCGGGGCCTACGGATCCGACTCCGCGCACCGGCCGGACCTCCCGGCCATCGCCGCCCGGCGGGCCCACCCGCTGTTCGGGCGGGAGCCCCGCGGCTCGGAGGTCATCATCATCGGCGACACGCCCGCGGACATGACCTGCGGCCTCAGCATCGGGGCGCGGGCCATCGGCGTCGCGACCGGGAGCTACGGCACCGGCGACCTCTCCGCGGCCGGCGCCCACGCGGTGTTTGGCGATCTGTCGGACACCGCGCTCGTGCTCGAGTCGATCCTTGGCGAATGAACTGGAGCTGAAGGCGGTCGTGGCCGACCCCGCGCGGCTCAGGGCGGCTTTGTCCCGGTCCGGCGGCACCGCGCGGTTCCGCGGCCTGCTCCGCGACTGGCGGCTGGACCGGGAAGGGGCGCTGCTGGCCCTCGACCAGGTGCTCCGCGTGCGGCGCTGGATTCCGGAGGGCGGTCGTGAACGGGCCGAGATCGCCTGGAAGGGACCTACGACCGTCAGTCCCGACGGCATGAAGCAGCGTGAGGAGATCGAGTTCGCGGTCGAGGACGGGGCGGGGGCGGTGAAACTGTTCGAGGCGCTCGGCTACCGGCTCTCCCAGGCCATCGACCGCTTCGTCGAGGTCTACGACCTGGCCGGCGCGCAGGTGCGGCTCGAGTGGTATCCCCGGATGGATGTGCTGGTGGAGATCGAGGGCGACGTGGCAGGCATCGAGAGCGCCATCCGGGCGCTGGACATCCCCCGCGGGCAGTGCCTCGCCGAAGCGCTGCCGTGGTTCGCCCAGCGCTTCGAGGAACGGACCGGCCAGCGCGCCCTGCTGGCCGAGGTCGAGCTTGCCGGCGCCCCGCCGACGTGGGCTCGCGCATGACGACCGGCTTCTCGCCCGGCGAGTCCGCCGTGCCGGAGCTCGGCCCCTCCCTGGGCCGGGTGGTGGCTCCGCCGCCTTCGCCGGCGGGAGCTCCCCCTCCCTGGACCTCGATCGACGATCTGCGCCTCGGCTTCGTCTCCCAGCTCTTCGGACTGGCGGGTGATGCGCGGCGCTGGGCTCGGGAGGGCGACCGTGAGCTGGTCTTCTCCACCCTCAACCGCGAGGCCTGGCTCGCGGCGTGGCAGGCCACGATCGAGGCGGTCACGGCTCGCGCGGCCGAGACCATCGGTCACCGGCTGGCCGGCGCAGCGCATGAGGCCTGCATGCCCATGCGCAAGGTGAAACTCCTGCCCCTCGACGCGGAAGAACGGCGGGCGCTGTCGGC
>JAOUIC010000125.1 GCA_029884275.1 Gemmatimonadota bacterium
GCCGGGCCGGTACTGTTCACCTGCCGCCACCGCGCGCATGGGGTCGGGGCCTTCGACCGGCTCGAGGTGCAGGCCGGTGACCTGCTGGTTGCGGGCGTGGGGGCGGCGGGCACGGAGGCCGATGTGCTGGTGGGAACCGTCTCGTCCTGCCACGGGGCGGTCAACCGCCTGCATCTCGGGCCATCCGGGTCCTGACACGTGGCGGGGAGCCTATATTTGGCCATGACCGAGACCAGAGATTTCGATTTCGACACCATCATCGTCGGCGCGGGGCCCGCGGGGCTCTGCGCGGGAATGTATGCCGGGCGCGGCCTGCTCAAGGCCGTCATCCTGGAGAGCAAGATCCCCGGCGGCGAACTGCTGAACACCGAGAAGATCGAGGACTATCCGGGCTTCGAGTCCATCCTCGGCCGCGATCTGGCCGAGCGGATGGCGAACCACGCCAAGAAGTTCGGGGCCATCATCCGTCAGGCGACGGTGGATGGCATCCGCCGGCAGCCGGATGGGAGCTTTCTGGTGACCACCATCGAGGGTGACACCTATCGGGCGCCCACCGTCATTCTCACCGCTGGCGGAACGCCAACCAGGCTCGAGGTGCCGGGCGAGGTCGAGTACGCCGGCTTCGGCGTCTCCTACTGCGCCGTCTGTGACGGGGCCTTCTTCCGTGGGCACACCATCGCGGTCGTCGGTGGCGGTGATGCCGCGGTCGAGGAGGCCGATTACCTGACCCGCTATGCCGCCAAGGTCTACCTCATCCACCGCCGCGGCGAGCTCCGCGCCTCGAAGCTGCTCCAGGAGCGGCTGTTCGAGAACCCGAAGATCGAAATCGTCTGGAACAAGAAGGTGGTCGAAGTGCAGGGCAGGGAGCAGGCCGGCATGAAGGAGTGCACCGGCCTCCGGCTTCATGACACGCTGACGGGCGCGGAATCGACCCTGCCCGTGACCGGCTGCTTCATCTTCGTCGGATTCCGGCCGAACTCCGATCTCATCAAGGAACACTTCGAGCATGATGCAGCCGGGTACGTGGTCACGGACGACCGGATGATGACCTCGATTCCCGGTCTGTTCGCCGCTGGTGACCTGCGGGTCCAGCTCACCCGCCAGGTGACCACGGCGGTGGGTGACGCCACCACGGCTGCCATCGCGGTCGAAAAATACCTGGCCGAGCGCCGCTCGAAGAAGAGTGCCTGATCTCGCGGTGGTCTCGTTGCCCAACGGGCGATTCTCGGAGAACTGCTACCTGCTGGCGGATCAGGAATGCGGGCGTGCCGTGATGGTGGATCCCGGCGAGGAACCGATCCTGTTCCTGTCCGAGCTGGATCGTCGGGGCTGGCAGCTGGAGGCCGTGTGGCTCACCCACGCGCACGTGGACCACATCATGGGCGTGCGGGCGGTGAAGCAGGCCACCGGCGTTCCGGTGCTGCTCCACCCCGCCGACCGGTCCCTGTACGACGCTCTCCCCCGACAGGGGGAGTGGATGGGGCTCCGGCTCGAGGCTGCCCCTCCGCCCGACGTCATGCTGTCGGATGGCCAGCAGCTCATCCTGGGGAGCCGGACCTTCACGGTGCGGCACACGCCGGGGCACTCTCCCGGCAGCGTCAGTTTCGTGACCGATGGCCGCGTGTTCGGGGGCGACGTCCTTTTCAGCGGGAGCATCGGGCGCACCGATCTGCCTGGGGGCGACTACGCCACGCTGCTCCACAGCATCCAGACGGTCTTTCTCGCCCTGCCAGACTCGACCATCGTTCATTCGGGCCATGGCCCGGACACGACCGTCGGAATCGAGCGGGTGACCAACCCCTTCCTGGTCGGGGCCTCCCGCCTTGGCTGACGCCGATCCGCGCGGCGGCGTGTTCCGTCGATCGGCGTCTGCCACGGGCGATCCACCGACCTGCAACCGGTGCGGGCATCCGGTGGCCCTGAAGCCGTGGGGCTGCAAGAATCCTTGCGGCAACTGCGGCACGGTCTACCCACTTGGCGACTGCTCGGACTGATCCGGCCGGGACCTCGGTTTCCCCCCTCCCTCCCCACGCGGCGTTCGATTTCGCCGGCGTGGCACTGCCACCGCCGATTGCCGCGCCCGGCACACTCACCGTTCTCGACATCACCAAGTACTTCAGCGCCAAGTCGGGTGGCATCCGGACCTACCTCCTGGCAAAGGCCGCCTACGTCCAGCAGCGGCCCACGCTCCGCCAGGTACTCGTCGTGCCCGGAGCGGAGGATGCGCTCTCCGAGGCGGGGGGCGTCCGCTGCTACCGCCTACGCGGTCCTAGGATCCCGTTCGATCCGTCGTATCGGTTCCTGCTCGCGACGCGAACCACCCGGCGGCTGGTCGAACACGAGCGGCCTGACCTGATCGAGGTCGGCAGCCCCTGGTTCGTGCCCTGGGTCGTGCGCCGCGCCAACCGCCGCCTCGCGGCGCCGACGGTCTGGTTCTATCACACGCACTTCCCCGCCATCATCGGCTCGGGTCGTCCTGGCGCTCCCGCCTGGCGACGGCAGGCAGGGCAGGCGGCGTGGACCTACGCCAGGCAGCTCGCGATCAGGCACCGGGCGGTGCTGGTGGCGTCGGATTGCATCGCAGGCGAGCTGGAGCGCGAAGGCGTGGCGAATGTCATCCGCATCCGGCTGGGGGTGGATCTGGACACCTTCCATCCGTGGCGGAAGGCGCGCCGACAGGAGGTCCGGGCGCGGATCGGCCTGACCGACGGGCCGGTGGCGATCTACGCCGGGCGGTTCACCGAGGAGAAGCAGCTCGAGACGGCGCTGGCGGCGTGGCCCGCGGTTGCGCGCGAGACCGGGGCGCAGCTGGTGCTGGTCGGGGCTGGCCCGAGGGAGGCGCGGCTTCGCGCCAGCGCTCCACCAGGCGTGACCTGGGTCCCCTATCTCGCGGACCGCGACCAGCTGGCCGATCTCCTCGCGGCCTCGGACATCTACCTGGCGCCGGGAGCGGTGGAAACCTTCGGCCTGAGCGCCCTCGAGGCGATGGCGAGCGGGACGCCGGTCCTGTCGGTCGATGCCGGCGGGTGCAGCGACCACGTGAGACATTCGGGAGCCGGGGCGCTCTTTTCGCCAGGGGATGCTGGGTCCCTTGCCGCCGCCGCCACGGGGCTGCTCGGGAGCGACCTCGAGACCGCTGGCAGGACGGCTCGCGGCTATGCCGAAGGCCGCCATGCCTGGCCCGACGCGCTCGACAGCATCTTCGCGGCCTATCGGCAGGTGCTGGGTCGCGCGTGACGCTCACACCACTCGCGGCGCACCTGGGATGCGCCCTCCTGGTGGGCCTGGACATGCTGGCCCGTTGCCTCAGGACCCGCATCTGTCTTCAGGGCTGCGGCCAGCGGCAGCCGCTTACCCGCCTCCTGGAAATCAACCTGGGCGCGGAAGCGGCGGCGGCGCTGTCACCCTTCCGCGTTGCTGGCGAACCCGCGCGGGTCGGGGGGATGCTGCATGCGGGTGTGCCCCTGGGCGCCGCAGTCGTGACTTCCGCGACCGAGGGAGTGATCAACGGGGTTGGCATCGTGGCGGTAGGGGTCGCGCTGGTGTTCGGCCTCGCCCCCGAGTGGTGGGATCAGGTGGGGCCGGCGTTCATGGGCCGCCTGAGGGGCGCGCTCCCGGTCGTGATCGGGATCATCCTTGCGGTCGCCGCCGGGGTGAGGCTGCTGCGCCGGCGGCCCGACACCCATGTGTCAGGGCGGACGCCGTGGCGCGACCGCGTGAGGGAACTCCTCCGGCTCTGGGCCGACATCCCGCCGGCAACCCTGGCCGGCATCGCCCTGCTGTCGATGGTCACCGTCTCGGCGCGCACCCTGCTCCTTCCGGTGCTCGCTCTCGGCGTCCCGGACCATGCGGGGTTCGGCGTACTCTGGGTGGGAAGCTACATGATGGTCTACAGTCAGCTCGTGCTGCCCCTGCCGGCCGGCGCGGGGGCGGTGGACCTCGCCTTCCTCGGAGGCGTGGCGGGCGACCCCGGAGCGAACGCGGCGGCGCTGCTGATCGCCTGGCGAGGATACAGCCTCGGCATCGCCACGGTGGCCGGCACCGCGCTGGCGGTGCACCGCTTCGGGGCGCGGCCGCTCCTCGACCTGGTCCGCAGCCGGGTCGCACGACCGTCGGAGGCCCCCCGGCGCTAGCCGGAACCCGGCGGCGGAGCCATCGCGACCAGCATGACGGTGCGCTCGTAGGCCGTCACCACGCCGTGCGGCACCCCGGCCGGCGCCCAGACGATGTCGCCGGCGACGGCATCCACCTCGCACGCACCCACCGCCAGCCTCGCCTTTCCCGACACAAGGAAGTAGAATTTCTCCGCCCCTGCGTGGGTGTGGACCGACTGGCGCTGGCCCGGTTCGAAGCAGTTGAGGCCGGCGAAGAGCCGGTCCCCGCGAAACAGATCGGCCTTGGTCGCCCGCTCGGTGTCGAACCGGACGCTTGCTGCGGTGGCCGCCAGGTACTCGTTCATGCCCCTTCCTCCCAGTTTCCTGTCATGACGACACGCATCGAGAAAGACCCTCTGGGCGAAAAGCCCGTGCCGGCGGAGGCACTCTACGGCATCCAGACCGTTCGCGCCGTGGAGAACTTCCCCATTTCGGGCCTCCGCCCGCTCCCGGCCTTCGTGGACGCGGTGGTCTGGATCAAGCGCGCGGCCGCCGTGACCCACAGGGAGACCGGGCGGCTGGACGCCCGCCTCGCCGACGCCATCGTGAGCGCCGCCGACGAAATCCTGAGCGGTCGGCACCGTGACCAGTTCGTGGTGGACGTGTATCAGGCCGGTGCGGGCACGTCGCACAACATGAATGCCAACGAGGTGCTGGCCAATCGCGCCAACGAGATCCTGGGCGGCCGGCGTGGCGAGTACCAGCCGGTGCACCCCAACGACCACGTCAATATGGCGCAGAGCACCAACGACGTGATCCCCACCGCGATGCGACTCGCGACTCTCGCCACGCTCCCCCGCCTGCTGCAGGCGATGGATCTCCTGGCCGCCGCCTGCTTCACGAAGGGGAAGGAGTTCGACCACGTCATCAAGTCCGGCCGGACCCACCTGCAGGACGCCACGCCCATCCGGCTGGGCCAGGAATTCACGGCCTGGGGTGGCACCGTCGCGCGCCACCGGCAGAAGCTCGCCCAGGCCGCGGACTGGCTCAGGGAACTCGGCATCGGCGGCACGGCGGTCGGAACCGGACTCAACGCCGAGCCCCAGTACCCCGAGATGATGGTGAAGCACCTCGGCCAGGTGTCGGGCCTCGAGCTCCGCCCCGGCCGGGATCGGATCCAGCTGATGCAGTCGATGGGCGATATCGCCACCTTCACGGGGGTGTTCCGCGCCTGGGTTCTCGACCTCAACAAGATCGCCAACGACATCCGGCTGCTGGCCAGCGGCCCGCGCACCGGTCTCGCGGAGATTCTCCTGCCGGCGGTGCAGCCAGGCTCGAGCATCATGCCGGGGAAGGTGAATCCCTCCATCGCCGAGATGGTGAATCAGGTCTGCTACCAGGCACTGGGGCTCGACACCACCGTCGCGATCGCCGCCGAGGCGGGCCAGCTCGAGCTCAACGTGATGATGCCCGTCATGACCCACAACATGGTCTTCGGCCTGACCATCGTCGGAAACGCGACCCGGGTCTTTGCCGAGCGCTGCATCCAGGGCATCGAGGCGGACGAGAAGCTCTGCGCCCACTGGCTGGAGCGGAGCCCTGCGCTGGTCACCGCCCTCGCGCCAAAGATCGGCTACGCCGAGTCGGCAAAGCTCGCCAAGGAGGCCATCGCCACCGGCCTCACGGTGAAGGAACTCGTGATCAGGAAGGGTCTCCTCCAGGGGAGGGAACTCGAGGAGATCCTCGACCTCCGCGCGATGACCGAGATCGGCGTTCCCGGCGGGGTCGGGCTTCCCGGCGGGGGGGGAGTCTTCACACGAACC
>JAOUIC010000126.1 GCA_029884275.1 Gemmatimonadota bacterium
CGTGAAGTCCGCTTCATGGGCGGGGACGGCGGCGCCGTTCACCATGATCGGTCTCCCGCGCCACGGTGGGACGGGCGAAGGCGGGCCGCTCCTCGGTCGGCAGACCCAGATAGGTCCGCGCCCGGTTGAGCGCGTCGTCGATGTTGCCGACGATGTTGGCCGCGCCCAGCTCCTCCCAGACTGTCGAATTCCGCAGGGCGATCACCGGCTGGGAGTGGACGTCAGAGAGGATGACCAGGGTCCCTTCCCGCCGGCACTGGGTCTCGAGGTCGCGCAGCGCGGCGAGCCCGGTGGAGTCGATCACCGGAACCCGGCGCAGCCGCACGATCAGCACTTTCGGCCGGCGGGAGACGGTCACCACCGTGTCCCGGAAGGAGTCGGCGGCGCCGAAGAAGAACGGCCCGTCGATCTCGTAGACATCCACGCCGGCCGGGATGTTGCGCAGCGCGGCCGCCTCCGGGTCGGTGGTCTCCACCGTCCCGCCCTGGTCCGCATCGCCGGACAGCAGGCTGACGTTCGTCACCTCGCTCATCCGCTTCATGAACAGGAACGCGGCCAGCACCATTCCCACCTCGACCGCTACGGTCAGATCCACCAGCACGGTCAGCGAGAACGTCACCAGCAGCACCGCCACGTCGCTCCGCGGCGCCCGCAGTTCGCCCAGGAAGCGGCGCCATTCGCTCATGTGGTAGGCCACCATCACCAGGATCGCCGCCAGGGCGGCCATCGGGATGAGACCCGCCCAGTGACCCAGAAAGAGGGTGATGAGGAGCAGGGTGACGGCGTGGACGAGACCCGCGACCGGAGTCCGGCCACCATTCTTGACGTTGGTCGCCGTGCGGGCGATGGCGCCTGTTACCGGGATGCCGCCGAAGAGGGGGGAAACCACATTGGCGACACCCTGCGCCACCAGCTCGGCGTTCGCCCGGTGCCTGGTGCCCAGCATCCCGTCCGCGACCACCGCCGACAGCAGCGACTCGATGCCCGCCAGCATGGCGATCGTGAAGGCGGCCCCGCTCAGGGCGCGCAATCGCTCCAGGGAAATCTCCGGAAAACGCAGCTCCGGGAGCGTCGCGTGTACCTCGCCGAACCGGTCGCCGATGGTCTGGGCCGGAATATCGAGGAGCTGAACCAGCGCGGTCGCTACGATCAGGCCGACGAAGGGCGACGGGACCCGAGTGCTGACCCGGGGCCAGAAGACGAGGATTGCGAGCGTCAGGCCTGCGACCCCGGCGGCCCACCAGTTGACTGAGGCGACATTCGCTGCGATCGCGCTCCACTGCTCCACGAACCCGGCCGGCATCCGGGCGATGTCAAGACCCAGGAAGTCGCGGATCGTTCCAGAGAAGATGATGACCGCGATGCCAGTGGTGAATCCTGTGGTGACGGGGTAGGGGATGAACTTGATGACGCTGCCGAGCCGGGCGACGCCCAGCACGATGAGCATGATGCCGGCCATCAGGGTCGCCAGTGCCAGCCCGTCGACGCCGTACTGCTGGATCACCCCATAGACAATCACGATGAAGGCGCCGGTGGGGCCGCCGATCTGCACCCGAGAGCCGCCCAGCGCGGAGATCAGGAATCCCCCGATGATGGCCGTGTACAGCCCCGCCTCCGGCGTGGCGCCGCTGGCAATGCCGAATGCGATCGCGAGGGGAAGCGCCACGACTCCCACAACCAGTCCTGCGCCGAGATCCCCGGCGAATTGCTGGCGGGTGTAGCCGCGAAGCGTCGATATCAGCTTCGGGGTCAGCATCTGGTCAGGCGACGTCTTTCGGCCCGGGTGGCCGGCAACAATATCACGATGGTCTCGATCGGTCCGGCGGCGTTGGGTGGCCCCGGAAGCATAGCAGGCCGCGGAAGCGTCAAGCGCGGCTGGCTCTGAGCGCGTTCAGGATCACCGCAAGGTCGATCACTTCCTGCAGCAGGGCGCCGGCCGTGGGGGGGATGTGCCCCAGCGCGGCGAACGCCATGGCCGCGACGGAGAGCCCCAATCCGGCCCAGATGCTCTGGAGGGCGATCCGCATCGTGGCCCGGCTGATGGTGACCGCCTCGGCCACCCGCCTGGCGTCCTCCGTGAGGACCACCACGTCGGCGGCCTCGGCGGTGATGCCACCGCCATGTGCCGCCAGCGCGACGCCCACACTGGCGCGGCTCAGCGCCGGCGCGTCGTTGGTGCCGTCGCCGACCATCAGGACCCGCTCGCCTTTGCGCTCCAGCTCCTCCACTGCGCGCACCTTGTCCTCGGGCAGGAGGTTGGCGCGCGTCTCCGTGACACCGATCGCGCGGGCAACCGCCTCGGCGTGGGCGGCGTGGTCGCCGGTCACCAGCGCGATGTGCCTGAGGCCGAGGGCCCTGAGCAGGGAGATCATCTCGGCGGCCTCGGGCCGGATCCGGTCGGCGAATTCGATGATCCCGCCGGCCCTGCCATCCACGGTCACCCAGGCGCAGAGCCCCGCTTCGTCCCCGATTGGCCAGTCGGTCGCCCCGGGTGCCACCCGGTCGGCGAACGCCCGTGACCCGATCGTCGTCCGGCGCCCCTCGATGTCCGCCACCACCCCGCTTCCGGCATGCTCCACCACGTTGGACGCGGCGGGGATGACCAGCCCACGCTCCTCGGCCGTCGCCACGACGGAACGCGCCAGCAGGTGCCCCGACCCCTGGTCGGCGGCGGCGGCAAGGCGGAGCAGTTCATTCTCCCCGAACGGCGGGGCCGGGATCACGCGGATGACCCCCGGGCGCCCGATCGTGAGGGTGCCTGTCTTGTCGAGGAGCGCGACGGTCACCCGCCCGAGGCGCTCCAGCGCCTGGCCGTTGCGGATGATCACGCTGCGGCTTGCCGCTCGGCTGATGCCGCCGATCATCGCCACCGGCGTCGCCAGGATGAGCGGGCAGGGAGTGGCCACCACCAGGACGGCCAGCACCCGCTCTCCGTCGTGGGTCGCCAGCCAGGCCGCCAGGCAGACCAGCAGGGTGAGCGGCGTGAACCAGATGGCATACCGGTCGGCCATCCGCTGCAGCGGCGACTTGCTGGCCTGTGCTCCCCTCACCAGCTGCACGATGCGGGCGTACTGGCTTTCGCCGGACCGGGCGGTCGCCTCCAGTACCAGCGGGCCCTCGAGGTTCAGGCTGCCGCTCAGGAGCGTGACGCCCGGCTCCGCCAGCTTCGGCATCGGCTCGCCGGTAAGGCCCGAGGCGTCGATATGCGAGCGCCCCTCGACCACCTTGCCGTCGCAGGGGACCATGTCGCCGGGACGGATCAGGAGCAGGTCGCCCGGCTCGACATCCTCCGCCGGGATCTCTTCCACCACCGCCCCGCGCTTCCGGTTCGCCCGCCGGGGTGCGCGCGCCTCCAGCTCCTCGACCGCCCGGGATGCGCGGCCTGCGGCGAAGTGCTCGAGCGATTCGCCGCCGGTCTGCATGAGGACGACGACAAGCCCGGGGAGCGGTTGTTCGAGAATGGCGGCGCCGGTGATGGCGAGGGTGGCGACGAGGTCGCTGGCGAAGCGCCCGGCGATGGCCCCCCGAACGGTCTGCCACACGACCGGGAGGCCGAGCAGAACCAGCCCGGCCATCAGGACGGGGTGGCTCAGATGTGCCATCGGCCCCACCCGAAGGGCGAGGCCGATGACGAGAACCAGCAGGGTGGCCAGCGGCATCGCCACGCGAGGCGATGCCCAGGCCGGGCGGTCGCGGTTCACGAGGCGACGGCGTCTACGACCTCGGCACCTCTCTCGCGGCGGAGGCTGAAGCCCACGCCCCGCACCGTTTGGATGAGATTCTCACCGACCGCCTTGCGCAGCTTCCGGCGGACGTTCCCGACGTGCACGTCCACCACGTTGCTCTCGGGGTCGAAGTGCATGTCCCACACCTTCTCCAGCAGGGTGGTCCGCCGGATCACCTGCTCCGGATGGAGCAGGAAGAACTCGATGATCTGGAACTCTTTCGGCGTCAGGTCCATGGGCCGGTCGTCCACCACCACGATGTGACGGAGACGGTCCAGCGTGAGCGGCCCGTAGCGGAGCACCTCCAGCCGCTCGGCACCCCCCCGCCGGGCCAGCGCCCGGATGCGTGCCAGGAGCTCATCGAAGCGGAACGGCTTGGCGAGGTAGTCGTCCGCGCCGGCGTCCAGGCCGCGCACGATGTCTTCGACGGCGTCACGCGAGGTGAGCATCATGATCGGCGTGTTGCGTCCCTCACGCCGGAGTTCCATCGCGATCTGAAACCCGTTCTTCTTGGGGAGCACGACATCCAGCAGGATGATGTCGTACTCATAGACGTGGGCCAGCGTTGTGGCTTCCTCGCCATCGGCGGCGATATCCACCACGTAGCCTTCTTCCTTCAGACCCTGCTCGATGAAGCCCGCGACCTTCCGGTCGTCCTCCACAATGAGAACTTTCATGGCTTCCAACCTACTGACCGGTCGTGAATTGATGGGCAACCCTTCATGAAGGTATTCTCACTTATTGCCGGTCGGAAGGTGCAGGATGAACCGTCCGCCAAACCCCTCGGCGGCCACCGCGTAGAGCTCGCCCCCGAGCAGGCGGGCCAGCCGGCGGGAGAGCGGCAGGCCGAGCCCGCTGCCCTTGCCCTCCTCGCCGGCCTTGGTCTGGTAAATGTCGAAGATCTTCTCCACGTCCGAGGCGGCGATTCCCTCGCCCTGGTCGTCGATCTGGAACAGAACCATTTCGGCCTCCCCGGGTGCCGTGACGGCCAGGAGCACGGCGCTGCCTGCGGGGGTATGCCGAATGGCGTTGGTCAGGAGGTTGACCAGGATCTGCTCCACGCGGCTGGGGTCGGTGCGACAGGTCGGCCCCGGCTCCGGAACCTGGGACTCGAGGCGCACCTGCTTGCTCTCGGCTGCGGGGGTGACCCGGCTGACGGCGTTCCGGACCATGCTGCCGCAGTCCACCTCGCGGATCACGGGGCGGAGGCGGTCCTCGTCGAGTCGGGAGAGGTCGAGCAGGTCGTTGATGAGGCTGATCGCCAGGTCCGCTGAATCCAGCACCTCGAACGCGGCTCGAGGGACGGTGGCCGGGTCCTTCCGGCGCACCAGCATCTCGGCCCAGCCATAGACCCCCGCGAGGGCATTGCGGAGTTCGTGATTGACCATCGCGAAGAACCGCTCGCGGGACCGGTGCAGTCGCTGGACTTCCTCGAGCAGCCGCGCGCTCTCCTCGTGCAGCCTGGCGTTCTCGATGGCGGCGGCCGCCTTCGCGGCCAGGAGCGTGGCAAGGTGCTCGTCTTCCTCGGTGAACTCCGCGGCGCCGATCTTCTCTGCCAGATAGAGATTTCCGAGGGCGGTTCGGCGCCCCAGGATCGGCACGCCCAGGAAGCTTCGCATCTCCGGGTGGTTTGGCGGGAACCCCTTGCTGGCCGGGTGAGCCCAGATGTCCGCCAGGCGGATCGGGCGGGCCTCGCGGATCACCAGTCCCAGGACGCCGCCTCCAGTGGGTGGACGGCCGATCCGCTCACGTTCCGCGTGCGTGATGCCCGCCGTGGTGAAGGACTCGAGCGTCCTGCCGTCCGAAGCCAGGATCCCCACGGCGGCGAACCGCGCCCCGATCAGTTCCGCGGCGAGGTCTGCAACCCCCTGCAGCACGCCGGCCAGCGAATACTCGCCGATCAGGCGGCTGGAGCCCTCGACGAGTCGCTCGAGGCGGGCGGCGGTCGTGGGGTTTTCGCTGCGAGCGGGCGCCATGGTTCAATTGTACCACTTCCCGGCGTGCCCGGCGACCCGGCCACTTCCCTTGGCTTTCACGTTCACTTCATGCTTGGCCCTCTATCATCCCCCAACATCCACCCAATGACCCTCATGCACCTGCGCCATCTGCTGGTCGCCGCGGATGAGTCTGCCGAGGGACGGACTGCCATACGGGCGGCGCTCGATCTGGCAAATCGTG
>JAOUIC010000127.1 GCA_029884275.1 Gemmatimonadota bacterium
GGGAAGGAATGCGCCGGTCTGGCGGGATGGCGGCGGAATCGCCGAACGCCGGCTGGTCGCCTATGGCCCGCTGGGGGAGGTCGGGACCGACTCGTTCCGGTTCGTCTGGGGCGCGGCGCCGGACGTGCTGACCTATCGCCTGACCATCACCGGCGAGAACGGAACGATTGTCTGGGCGACCAGCACTTCCGACACGTCGGCGGCACTCGAGTCAGGCCATGCGCTGGGGACCGGTGTCACCTACTACTGGGCCGCCGATGCCCTGATGCGTGACGGGTCGGCCCTCACGACCGGAATCCACGCATTTCACCTCGGCCGATAGCCAGGCCCCTGCTTCGCCCGTCGCTCCGAGGAGCCGCCTGGCTGCTCCTCGTAGCCGCGTGCCGGCGCGACGCGGCGGACAATCCCCTCCGCGGTGACGCCGCCGCGGTCTCCTCGCCAACCCATCCGGCTGCCCTCGCCCAGCTCCTCGGGGTGCCCCCCGAGTCGCTGTTCGCCGCCGGCCAGGAACGGTACGACCGCGGCTCATACGACAGTGCCCGGGCGATCTGGCGGGTGGAACTCCGGCGGGGCCGCGAGGCGGCTGACTCGCCCGGCGAGGCGTGGGTCCTGATGTGGCTCGGGAACGCCGCCTGGCGGCTGGGGGAGTACGACGATGCACGGCGGGACGGCGAAGCCGCGCTGACCCTGAAGCGCCAGCTGGGCCTCGACCGCGACTTGTCGCGCTCATTCAACTCCCTCGGCTTGGTCGCCTGGGAAGTGGGCAGGCTCGGGGATGCCCTCACGCTGTACGACAGCGCCATCGCCTCCGCCCGCCGCCACGACGACACCCTCGGCATCGCGCGCGCCACCGCCAACCTGGCGCTCGCCCGGAGCGACCTGGGCGATTTCGATGCCGCGCGCGCCGGGTTCCTGAGCGCTCGTAAGACGGCACACGCGCTGGGCCACGCGATTCTCGAAGGAAACAGCCTGACGAACCTCGGGATGCTCGAGATCCGACTCGGCAACCCCGTGGGGGCCATCGCCTTTCTGGCAGAGGCCAGGCGCCTCTACCGGCAGATCGACTATCAGACCGGCGAGGTCAATGCCCTGGGCCAGCTGGCGACGGCCTGGAGCGCGATGGGCGATCTTCAGCGGGCGATCGTTCTGGTGGACTCCTCGCTGACCCTGGCTCGCTCGATGGGACTGCTGCAGGAGGTGGCGTCGGATCTCGAGGTGCTGGCCGACCTCCATCTGCAGGCCGGCGCGGTCCAGCTCGCACTGCAGCGGCTCAGGGAGGCCGACAGCCTCGACGCCGCGCTTGGACTGGCCATGGAGCGCGCCACCAACCTCCGCCGGGAGGCGGTGGTGCTCCTCGCCCTTGGCCAGCCCGAGGCCGCCGTGGCCCGCGCGCGGGAGGCGCTGGCCAGTCATCTCGCCATGGGGTCGAGTCCCGAAGTTGTGCACGACCGGCTGTGGCTCGCCACGGCACTGCAACAGGCGGGAGACAAACCCGGCGCCACCGCTCAGGCCGACAGCGCCCGGGCGGAAGCGAGACGACTGCGAAACCCGGCCACATCGCATGATGCAGCCGTGGTGGCGGCCCGTCTGGCGCTCGAGGATGGCGAAGCCCGACGTGCCCTGCGCTACATCGACGCCGCCGAGTCTCCGGTGCCGGAGGCGGACTGGGTGGCCCCGGAGCTGCGTGCCGCTGGACTGGCGATGCTGGGACAGCTCGAGAAGGCGCGGGAAGCAGCCGGGCTCTCGGTCGTGCGTCTGGAGCGGGAGCGCGCCAGCCTCGGGGTCGGACCACTCCGCTCCGCCTATCTGGTGGACCGGACCGGCCCGTTCGCGCGGCTCGTGGCAATCGAACTTGCCCGCCACGACACGACGGCCGCCTTCGAGGTCGCGGCGTCAGTCGCCGGCCGGGGCCTCGCGGAACACCTGGGCGGCGTCGGTGGAGGAGCATGGGACGCGCTGCCGGGCGTGCTGGAGGGAGAGCGGTTGCTTCGCCGGGTCGCCATGATCGAGCAGGAGCTTGAGACCCTTCCGCCGGACGAGTTCACCGCGGAACGCCGGGCCGCCCTGCAGCGACGGCTGGCCACCTCGCGCAGCGACTACGAGGAGTTTCTCGGCCGGCGGGCGGCCTCTCCCGGCGCCAGCGTCCTGGGGGCCGATCGAGTCCGCCTCGAGGCGGTGCAGGCGGCGCTGGCGGACGACCAGGCGCTCTTGACCTATCTCGCCGGCCCGGAGCGCCTGGACCTGTTCGTGGTGCGCCGGCTATCGCTCACGCATGCAGGGCTTCCGATCGGCGAAGCCGCGCTGCGGGGCAGGCTCCGGCTCGCGCGCGAGGTCCTTGCAGCCGGCCGCGGCGGGAATGGGACACCCCAGGTGCTGGGTGAGCTGCACCAGCAGCTTCTCGGGCCCGCGCTGGCGTCGGGAACCCTGGACGGGGTGACGCGACTCATCGTGGTCGCGCACGGCCCGCTGGCCGCCATTCCCTTTGGCGCGCTCTGGAATCGCGCCACCGGGCGGTTCCTCGTCCAGGACGTCGTCATCACCTACCTGCCCACCGTCGCCGCGCTGAGCCTGCCTCTGCCGGCGCTCGAACACGGGGAGTCTCGCCTCAGCCTGTTCGCGCCCCTCGACGATTCCCTGCCCGGCTCGCTCAGGGAGGCCCGGGCCATCGGGCGGCGCTTCCCGACCGCCGAACTGCGTCGCGGCAGTCGCGCCAGTGAACTGGAGGTCCGGCGGGCCCTGGCCGGCGGCCGCATGGTGCATGTCGCCTCTCACGGCGAGCACAACCCCCGCAATCCCCTGTTTTCCCGCATCAGCCTCGGGGCAGGGACGCCCGGAGACGGCGCCGACGACGGGTGGCTCGAGGTCCACGAAATACTCGGCCTCAGGACGGCGAGTCCGCTGGTGTTCCTCTCTGGCTGCGAGACCGGACTGGCGGCGGCCGGATCGGCGCTGTTCGGCGGAGCGGCGGAGGAAGGCTCCCTGGCTCAGGCGTTCCTCTTCGCCGGCGCGAGGAGCGTGGTTGCGACCCTCTGGCGGGTTGAGGATGCCGAGGCGGCGCTGCTGGCCGAGCGCTTCTATGCCCACCTTCGCTCGCACTCGCCCGCCGAGGCGCTCGCTCTGGCCCAGCGCGAAGCGGTGGCCCGCGCGGGTGGATACACCTGGGCCGCCTATATTCTGACCGAAGTCCCGGGTCCGGGCGCGGCAGCACCGGCCCCACGGTAACGGGAGTCATTCCCGCTCCTCTCCATCCTTTGAGCCGCCATCATCATGTCGCTCCGAGCACCCCTCCGGGCCCTGTTGGCGATCGCGTGCCTCGCTCTCATCCTTCCCGACGCCACCCTGGCCCAGAAGCCGGTCCCACGCCGGCAGGGCTTCTGGTTCCTGATCGGAGCCGGCTATGGCTCGGGCAGAATCGACTGCGACCAGTGCGACGCCGAGTACGATCCGGGGCTCGCGGGCACACTCGCGCTGGGCGCGACGCTCAGCGAGAACTTCCTGGTCGGCGTCGAGTCCGACTGGTGGAGCCGGGACGACAACGGCGTGTGGACCAACGTCGGCAACGTCTCGGCCGTGGGGTACTTCTTTCCCCGGCGGGACCTCGGGCTGTTCTTCAAGGGCGGCGCCGGCGTGGCGGGATTTCATTCAACCGGGTTCGGCGCCGACAAGGACAAATTCGGATTCGGCGTGATCGGTGGCCTGGGCTACGAGCTTCCGGTCAATTGGGTCCTGTCGGTGGTCCCGATGGCGAGCTACCACTGGGGCCACATCGGCGATGAGGGAAGCTTCACAGGACTTTCACAGGATTTTTTCCAGTTGGGGATCGGGGTCTACCTCCCCTGAGGGCATGCAGAATGCGGGTGCCTTACACAAGATCGGGCCCCGTCGCTTGATGCCCGCTCGCCCCCTTGCTACACTTGCAACCACCGAGATGTCTGTCCTCTGCACGGCGCCGGCCCAGACGCGGCCCGGGGTTGGTGCCGGGTTCCCAAGAGGCCGCAAGGAACGATGATCATGCGCAAGGCGCTCCTGGTATTTGCTCTTCTCGGGCTGGTCACCTCGGCGGCAACAGCCCAGGATGAAAGCTCTCGCCGCTCCGGCTTCTGGCTGAACGTCGGATTCGGCTGGGGATCGGCAGATTTCAATTGCGACGGATGTGACACGGACCGCGAGTCCGGCGTCTCGGGGCAGTTCGCCCTCGGCGGCACGCTCAGCCCGCAGTTCCTCATTGGCGTGGAGTCAAACGGTTGGTACAAGGACGAGAACAGCGTCGAGAGTATGCTCGGCACCTTCGCGGCCGTGGCGTACTACTATCCCAGCGCCACGGGGAATCTCTTCGTGAAGGGCGGCCTCGGCTTCGCCAGTTACCGGTTCGAAAACGGCGGTTCGGCTGACGACACCGGGTTCGGCCTGCTGGGCGGCGTTGGATACGACATTCCCATCGGCGGCAAGTTCTCCATCACGCCGGTGGCGACCTTTCAGTACGGCATCATGGGCGACGCCAACGGAGCCGAAGGAGTAAGCCAGAACATCCTGTCGCTGGGCGCGACCTTCACCCTGCACTAACCGCGGGGCGTCACCACGCCGAGCCGTCCGGCCTGGATGGCCGCGGCCGCCTGATGCGTGGACGATGCCACCAGGACTTCCCCTGGGAAGTCTGTCCTCCAGCCGGCGCCCGCCCAGGCGCGGTCCGGGGCGGGTGCTGGGACCTCTCGGGACCGCGAGGATGAACGACCATGCGCGGAGCCCTTCTGGCAATCGCCCTGCTTGGGCTGATCACCTCCACCGCCGCCGCCCAGGACGAGTCCCCGCGGCGATCCGGGATCTGGCTGAACCTGGGATTCGGATGGGGATCATCGGACTTCAACTGTGACGGGTGCACCACCGACCGCGAATCCGGCGTCACCGCCCAGTTTGCCGTGGGCGGGACGATCAGCCCGCAGTTCCTCATCGGCATGGAATCAAACGCCTGGTACAAGGAGAAGGGCGGCGATAAGAGGCTGATCGGCACCTCGTTCGCGGCCGCGGCCTACTACTACCCCAGCGCGGAAGGGAACCTGTTCCTCAAGGGCGGTGTCGGGCTCGCCTCGTACCTGTTCGATAACGGGAGCTTGACCGACGACCAGGGCATCGGCCTGCTGGGCGGGGTAGGCTATGATCTCCCGATCAGCGACAAGGTTTCCATCACACCGGTGGCGACCTTCCAGTACGGCATCATGGGAGATGCCAACGGCGCCCAGGGCGTGACTCAGAACGTCATCTCCATCGGCGCGGCGTTCACGCTCCACTAGCGCGAGTCGCCGCGCACCGGCTCGCGTCGTTTCGCGACCGGGATTCGGACAACCTCCTCGCAGTTTGGCGATGCCGCCGGGACTCCTCCCGGCGGCATCGTCACTTTCCGCGAGGAGGATGCCATGCAGTACCGCCTCACCTTGCCGCTCGCCGCGGCCCTCGTGCTCGTCGCCTGCGCCGACGACCCGAGCGAACGCTCTCCCACCGCCCCGAGCGCCCCGTTCAGGAACGGCGCCAACCTCGAAGTCTCCCCTGAGACCCGCCAACTCGAGGGCCTGGCCCGGCGGTTCGCCCTGGCACTGAACGAACCCGGCTTCCGCGAGCGGCTCCACGCCCGGCTCAAGGCCTCGCGCTTCCAGGAGAACAAACTTCACTTCCGCCGCACCGTCGAGGCCGACCAGCGGGCGGATCTCCACGCCGTGGCCCGCGCGTCCGGGGAGCCGGTCGAAGTCGTGGATTCGATCCTCCGCGCAGCGCCGCCGCTCGAGATCTACCTCCCGGTCCCCGAGCACCGCGCCGGCTGGAAGGGCGACGACCGGCTCCTGGTGGCCACGGCGGCCCGGGACGGGGACATCCCGGACTT
>JAOUIC010000128.1 GCA_029884275.1 Gemmatimonadota bacterium
TCCAGGCCGGGTAGGGCCTGCTTGATGAGCTGGCCGACCCGGTCCGACGACCCCACCTTCACCAGCTGCGGAATCCGGCGGGCCAGCTCGTCCTGCCGCATCTCGGCCTTGACCGCGAGGAACCAGTCGGTGGCCGCCAGGTACCGGTCCTGGTCGATGTCGGCCGCGTAGACCGACGGGGCGACCAGCTTGAGGGGCAACGAGACGTAGTTGGCGGGCACGACCGTCTCGAGCAGGTAGCGCAGTTTTTCGTCTAACTCCCCGAAGCACTGCGACAGGTCGGCGTGATCGTACGTGGGCAGGTCGCGCGGGTGTAGGTCGGTGGAGAACGTGGTGAGCGCCCCGGCCAGCTCCAGCATGCCGGCGAACAACTCCGCGGGGTGACCCCCGCGCGTCTCCATCGCGTGACGGATCACGGGGAGGTATGTGTTGACCGTGTACAGCAGCCAGAAGCTGGCCACGTCGGCGATGCCGAACTCGGCCAGGGTCTGGTTGCGTTGCCGCCGCTTCCCGGCGAGGAGCGAGCTCTTGGCCGACAGGATCTCGACCAGGCGCCGGACGGCTGCCATGAGGAACTCGCTGGCGCGGATGTCGATGACCGGCGGCACGAACCGCGGATCCAGGCTGAACTCGCCGCTCGACGCCCGCACCACCCGGGCCACCTGCATGGTGCTCACACCGCTGAGCGACTCCCCCTCGACCAGCAGGCGGAAGTTCTTCTTGCCGACGAGCACCGGCCGCTCGGCAAGGCCGGTGTTCTCGTCGCGCCGCATCAGGACTTCGGAGACGTAGCGCGCGTCCTGGTCGTCGCGCGCCCCCACGACGTTGACGCCGCCGTACCGGTATTCCGGGATCGCGAGGTAGACGTCGAGCGTCGGCTGATCGGCGGGCCAGAGCGCCTCGATCGGCTTGGGCGGTGGGAGCGGATCGGCCTCGGGCATGTCGAACAGCAGGCCGTCGGGGAGAATGCCGGCCGCGCCGGCCAGCGCGATCGCTCCGCCCGCCAACGCCTCCCGATCGATCACCAAGCGGTGGAAGCCCCACGGCGCGAAGGTGAGGCTGCCGAGCTGGAACTGGAGCAGATCTTCCAGGAATCGATCCTGCGCCTGGAGGTGCTGGGGCGTGAGCAGCACGCCTTTCGTCCACAGCACCGGCTGGAGCTGTCGCATGGCAGGCAAGGTAGCCTCGACTGCGTCGCCTCGCGAGGGGAATGCGCGCTTGACACCCGGCCGGCCCGGGCGCTAGAACGAATGGGAACGTCCGCATTCTTCGTCGCCGCTCCGCACCGGGCGCGGCCCAACCCGAGTCGACCCGATGATCCCCATCCACCTTGGCACGCCGCAGCAGTTCCGTGCCGTGCGCGACTTCCTGCTGGCCGCCGGCTTCACCGCCCCGGCGATTGCCGAGCGGGTCGGTGCCACCACCATCTACGACTTCCGGAGCCTGCGCGAGGGACGCCCACAGGACGCCGCCCCGCGAGACCGGCTGGACGTTTTGATCCGGCTGTTCATGGACGCCGAGATGGTGGAGTGGGAGGCGGTGCGGGCGCACGTGCCGGCCCCGGCGGTCGACGCGTTCACAGCGCTGGGTCTGCTCACGAACGCGCCATCATCCGCCGCGCACGCGTGTGCCAGGGTGCTGCTCTATCCGACGGAAGGCGGGCTGGTGGTGTCGGACCTGAACGCGGATCCCGACCGGAGCGTGGCCGAGCCGTCACCGCCCGACGTGGTGTACCCCGCGATCACTCACAACACGCGCCAGTTCCTCGCCTCCCAGTCGACGGCGCCGTGCGAGCACTTTCTGGAGCTGTGCAGCGGCACCGGGGTCGCGGCGTTGCGCGCCGCCCGGTTCGCGCGACGGGCGTGGGCGGTGGACATCACCGAGCGCTCGACCGTCTTCGCGGAGTTCAACGTCCGGCTGAACGATCTGCCGAACGTGACCGTGCTCCAGGGCGATCTCTACGAGCCGGTGCGGGGAGAGACGTTCGATCGGATCGTCATCCATCCGCCCTACGTCCCCTCCCGTGACAACCTGTACGTGTTCCGGGACGGCGGCGAGGACGGCGAGGCGATCACGCGCCGCGCGATCACGGAGCTCCCGGGGTTCCTGCGACCGGGCGGCCGGTTCTACTGCACGTGCCTCGCCACCGACCGGAAGGACGCGCCGCTGGAACGCCGGGTCCGGGACATGCTCGGCGCAACGGAGCGCGAGTTCGACGTGCTGCTCGTCACCACCGGGGACATCGATCCGCTCACCTACTATGCCAAGAAGGCGGCGAGCCGCCGGGGCACGTTCGCCGAAATCGGCGACTGGTACGACCTTTTCCAGCGACTCCAGGTGCTGCAGCTCGTCCACGGGACCCTCGTGATCGAGCGTCACCGCCAGGCCAAGGTCGCGGTCACCGCACGGCGGCAGGTGGGGGTGGGCGTCGGTCTCGCCGGGGCCGAGGATTGGCTGTTCGCCTGGGAAAGCGCCGCGGCGAGTGCGGACTTCGCGGGACGGCTGCTGGCCGCCCGCCCGTGGGCGTCCGACCGGGCGGAGATAAACGTGGTGCTCCGGGCGGGGGACGACCGGGCATGGGCCCCGGTCAAGGGCACCGCGCGGACCGACTGGCCGTTTGGCATGGTGGTGGAAGGCCCGCCCATTATGGTCGCGCTGGTGGGTCGGTGCGACGGTCGCACCTCGGTGGCCGAGCACCTCGCCTCCTTCCGACAGAGCGGGGCGGTGCCGCCGGAGGTGCCGGACGAGCAGTTCCTCGGGCTCGTGAAGGTGCTGGTTTCCGCCGGGATCTTGGGGTTGGACGAGTTCCCCTGGCCACCGCTTCCGATCGCGCCCGGCTCTGCTTGACACCCCCCCTGGGGGCCCGTAGCTTGGCAATTCCCGGCACGAATCGTGATGATCCTGCGCCGATGAGCGGCTTGGGCGCCGCCTTCGGTGGTGCCGCCGTCATTCAATCCCGCAGCAGGGGAGGTTTTACCACATGGCCAAGGAAAGCACGCAGAAGAAGCTCGGGCGCGTCCGGCCTCCCCGGGTGAACATCACGTACGATGTGGAGACCGGTGGCGCCATCGAGATGCGGCAGCTTCCGTTCGTGATGGGAGTGCTGGGTGACTTCACCGGGCAGCCCGTCGAGCCGCTGGAGAAGCTCAAGGATCGGAAGTTCACCGAGGTGACGCTGGACAACTTCGACGACGTGCTGGCCAGCATGAAGCCGCACCTCAAGTTCTCGGTCGACAACAAGCTGAGCGACGACCCCAACGCCGGGAAGATCGGCGTCGAGTTGACGTTCAACAGCCTGGATGACTTCGGGCCCGACGCGGTGGCCCGCCAGGTGGGGCCGCTGCGGGAGTTGCTGGACCTGCGCACCAAGTTGGCGGACCTGCGCGGCACCCTCCAGGGGAACGAGAAGCTGGAGGAGATCCTGCAGTCGACCCTCAGCGACGAAGAGAAGATGAAGAAGCTCAAGGAGGAGATGGGAACGGGAGGCAGCGATGCCTGAAAAGAAAGCCGCCGAAGCCGCCGCCGAGGCGCAGGAGGTCGAGCTCGGTCTGCTGGATCAGATCGTCGATCAGGGCCGGCTCGGCCGCGACGCGGCCGGCAAGGCGCGCGGCAAGGACATGGTCAAGCAGTTCATCTCCGAGGTGCTGGCCGGGTCGATCACGATGGCGCGCGACACCGAGGCCATGCTCAACGCCCGGATCGCGCAGATCGACAAGTTGGTCTCCATGCAGCTCGACGAGGTGCTGCATCACCCCGACCTCCAGAAGCTGGAAGGCACGTGGCGGGGTCTGCGGTATCTGCTGACCCAGAGCGAGACCGGCGAACAACTCAAGGTCAAGGTGCTGAACGTCTCCAAGAAGGAGCTGCTGCGGGACCTGCAGCGGGCGCCCGAGTTCGATCAGAGCGCCACGTTCAAGAAGGTGTACGAAGAGGAATACGGCGTGTTCGGCGGGTCGCCGTTCGGCGCCCTGCTGGGCGACTACGAGTTCGACCGGTCGGGCCAGGACATCGAGCTGCTCGAGAAGGTGGCGCAGGTGGCCTCCGCGGCGCACGCCCCGTTCCTCACCGGGACGTCGCCCGACATGCTGAACCTCGAGAGCTTCACCCAGATGGATGCGCCGCGGGACATGGCCAAGGTCTTCGACAGCAGCGAGTTCGCCAAGTGGAAGGCATTCCGCGCCACGGAAGACTCGCGCTACGTGGCGCTGACCCTGCCGCGCATCCTCCTGCGGGAGCCGTTCGGCAGCGAGACGGTGCCGGTCGAGTCCTTCCAGTACGAGGAGGAAGCGGGCGGCACCGATCACGGGCGCTACTTGTGGGGCAACGCCGCCTGGGCGCTGGGGGCGCGGGTCAACCAGGCGTTCGCCTCCTACGGCTGGTGCGCCTGCATTCGGGGCGTGGAGAGCGGCGGCCTGGTCGAAGAGCTGCCGGTCCACAACTTCAAGACCGACGCCGGTGACGTGGCCATGAACGGCCCGACCGAAGCGTACATCACCGACCGTCGGGAGAAGGAGCTGGCCGACCTCGGCTTCGCACCGCTGGTCCGCCAGAAGAATGCCGCCAACGCGTGCTTCTTCAGCGTGCAGTCGACCCAGAAAGCCAAGGTCTACAACACGGACGCAGCGACGGCCAATGCGCGGATCTCCGCGCAGCTGCCGTACATCTTCGCGGTCTCGCGTTTCGCGCACTACCTCAAGTCCATGATGCGGGACAAGATCGGTGGCTACATGGCGCGCGAAGAAGCCGAGAAGTTCCTGAACAACTGGATCATGAACTACGTCATCTCCAACGACGATGCTCCCGCCTCGATGAAGGCGCAGCGGCCCCTGAAGGAGGCGCGGATCGAAGTGGTCGAGGTGGCCGGCAAACCCGGTGCGTATCGCGCGGTCGCGTTCCTGCGCCCGCATTTCCAGTTGGACGAGCTGAGCATGTCCATGCGGCTGGTCGCGGACCTTCCCGCGCCCGCCAAGTGAGTTGGGCCACAGCACCGGCGCGGGACTGACCCCGGCGGCGCGCACCACCATTAGACGGCTGAGGAGGATGGCATGGCATTCGACGCATTTCTCAAGTTCGGCGACATCAAGGGCGAGTCCACGGATGACAAGCACAAGGAGTGGATCTCGCTCGAGAGCTTTAGTTGGGGCGTGACACAGGTGGGCAACGTCGCGGCCGGTGCTGGGCGGGGGACGGGCAAGGTCGACCCCGGGGACTTCAACATCATCAAGTCGATCGACAAGGCCAGCCCTTCCCTGTTCGCGGCCTGCGCCGCCGGGGCGCACACGCCGCTAATGACGGTGGTGCTGCGGAAGGCCGGCGGGACCCAGCTCGAGTACCTCAAGTACAAGTTCAGCGACGTCATGGTGTCGAGCTACCAGACCCAAGGGTCTCCCCAGGGGGACGCGTTGCCCTCGGAGCAAGTGTCGTTTACGTATGGGAAGATCGAGATTTCCTACACCCCCCAGGACGCCAAGGGCGGGGCGGCGGGCGCGGTTGGCGCGGGGTGGGACTTCCAGAAGAACGTGAAGGTGTGACCGCTGCATGAACGCCCGGGAGCTCTACCAGGCCGGTAAGCTCGCGGAAGCCATCGAGGCGCTGACCGCCGAGGTACGCAGCAACCCCGCCGACGGTCAGCGCCGCACCTTCCTGTTCGAGCTGCTGTGCTTCGCCGGCGCGTTCGACCGCGCCGGCAAGCAGCTCGACGTCCTGGGCCAGGCCGGCCAGGAAGCGGCGATGGGCATGCTGCTCTACCGCGCCGCCCTCCATGCCGAGCAGATCCGCCACCAGATGTTCGCCGCCGACCAGCTGCCGTTCAGCACGCGGGACCCGGCGCCGGTGACCGGGACCCTGAACGGGAAGCCAT
>JAOUIC010000129.1 GCA_029884275.1 Gemmatimonadota bacterium
CGGGAGCCGTGTCCCCGGCCAGTCAAGCTCCGCAGCCCCACAGAAGCGCGAGACAGCCAAAGCGACGCAGTCTCGTTTGTCCATGAGATCCAGCACGCCCTCATCGTGATGCGACGAGGCACCTGCCCACCATCGGCAGGCGGCGCCGGAGGCCTGAGACACTGCTCCATTATGGCACTCGGTAACTTCTTACCGGGAAGCCGGGGGAAAGCGACAGGCCTACCAGCACCACGCGCTCGGAGGCCTCGAAGTGCGTGTCCGCGATCCGGCCGCACCGCACCACCGCGAAACGGATCGGTCGGTGGGCGCCTGAGGGAGCAGAGGTATGATGGGGGACTACCGCGTGAAAGAACGGGACGGCACAAGGCCACGCCTCAATCGAGCACCATGTCGGTCCGCACCCTGATCAGCCCCCTGGGCTCCGCCGCCTCACCCTTCCCGCCGACCTGCCTTCTGTCTCTCATGCTCCGCCACCAGACGCGGGAGTTGCCCCCGCCCTGCCGCCAGAGCCCGGCGCCGTCGGTACTCGGCACCGAGCAGGGACCCGTCAGCCAATCCGCTAAGATACGGCGGCAGCTTGTGCCGAATGTCGTGCGCAATCCGCCGCAAGGCTTCCCTCGTGACATGAAGGGCCGTTCGCCTCTCACCGGGGGGCCCCTTCCAGTACCACACCGTCAGCCTGTAGGCCAACCACCGGAATCTGCCGGCAAGCGACGGCTCCGCACTCACCTTCGCCAGCGTCAGTGGAAGTGCCCTGTGGGCTTCCAGCACTTGCTCGCGCGCCATTCGGTAGAGAGGAGCGAACTCCTCCTGCCCCGCAGCCGTATCCGCGAATTCCAGCGGTATCCGTGCGCTCAACAGTTCCCGGGCCAGCGCCAGTGTGAGTCGGATCCAGGTGGCGCCCCCGTCCCGGTTCCATCGGTCCGCCATGCCGACCCAATCGAGACCGGCTCCCGCACTCTCAGTCCACAGCGCGATGTCCAGCAGCGGCCCAAGCCCGAGTTCAAAGCGATGGTGCTCGCTGCAGTGCACCGCGAGGTGGGCGAGCATGTCTTCGGGATGGAGGACCCGCGCTTCGACCCCTCCCAGCCGGGCAGTGACGCACCGGTTCCACGCACCTTCGGCCCAACCCGACGCTACCACCGCCATCGACTGCACCACACCGTGGAGCTCCAGCACCAGATGACCGCCCGCCATCGGCAGTTCCAGCACTCGGGTCGGCGCCAGCTCCGCGCGATAGGCCGCGGGGCTCCTCAACTCCCGCAGGGAGGGAAACCGCAACCCTGCCTCGAGCAGGGCGCTGGTCCCGGCATCGAGATACTCCGGACGGGTCCAGAGATCGAGGTCCCCCATGGGACGCAGCGAGGGATCTGGATAGGCGAGGTGCGCCAGCGCCATCCCCTTCAGCACAACGAAGGGGACCCCTGCGCTGTCAAGCGCCTGCGCCGCTCGGATCAGGAGACCCTGCTGCCCGATGTGCCGGATCGCCGCACTGCGGCGGATCGACTCTAGCGACTGGAGCACCTCACGGGGCAACCCTGTCTGCTCTACCAATTGAGGAAGTCGATAGGCCAGATACGGATGCAGCCCGCGCGGAGCGACTCCGAGCAATTCCCCCCAGGCGGTGTGGGAGATACCCGCGGGAAGAGGAGCTGCGCCCCCCTCGCCGCGGCGAAGGAGGCGAAGCAGCAGTTCCTGGACGCGAGTCATGGGGAGCCCGGCGATGGGGCCCGCGGCCGACGGCGGTGTGCCGCGCGCAGCAGCAGCCGCGAGATTCCTGCGGACGCCGCGACACTCACCCTTGCAGAGACCTGGATGAGGAGCAGCAGCAGGCCCGCCGTGAACTTTCGGCCGGGGCTCATGGCGGGAGCGGCCGGCACGGGACACCACGACCCCCCGTCGAACCACTCCGTCACCTCGCCGAGGACACGTTCGGCCTCAACCGGGCCGTCTGAGACCACGGTCCCGTCCCCTCGAGTGAAGAATACCGTCTGCCCGCCCCGTCCCTTCGTGACGGCCACCACCCGGTGGCCCACCAGTCTCCCCGGGATGATGAACGCCATGACCATCCCGGGTCGGTAGCTTTCCTCGGCATGGCAGCTGATCCGGATCCGGGTGGCATCGGGGAGCGTGCGGCCCATGCTGGAGCCACGGATCTCGGACTCGATGACAGCGCCCGCCCGCCGGAGCAGTGGCGCCAGCGTGAGGCCCCGATCAGGCGGAGGTTCAGTCATTGGAGCGGACCACCCCCTGCTCTCTCAGGATCGGGCGGCGTGGCTCTCGGATGAGGGCACGGACGCAGGCCGGCGCCGCCACTGCCAAAGGAGGCGAAAGGGAGTGAACAGCTGGCTGCCGATGGTCTCGCGGATCCCGGCTCCCTCCACCCCGAAGGTGGTTGGCCGCGCCTGCTCCGGGACGGCGGTGCCGAAGAGGTAGTCCCAGCAGCTGAACAGGAACCCGAAGTTCGCGTTGGCGTGCTCGGGCAGGCGCGAGTGGTGGAAGGCGTGGAACCGGGGGCCCACCAGGACGCGCTGCAACGGGCCGAAACGCCAGTCGAGCTGGGCGTGCTGGAGGACTGCGATGCAGGTGATCAGCGTCGCGAGCGGCATCCACCCCCGCGTGGGCACGCCGAGCACCAGGTTGAAGATGAAGAAGTAGAGGATCACGTCCATGCTCAGGTTCTCCAGCGGATGACGCCGGGAGGCCGTGAGCGCGGTCATCTGTTCCTGCGAGTGGTGGATGCTGTGGAACGCCCACAGGAACGGTACCGCGTGCTGCAGCCGGTGCCACCAGTAGGTAACGAAATCGCCTCCGACCCAGAACAGCGCCAGCCCGATGGGCCAGGGCACAAGTTCGCCCAGGTTCAGCCGGAGAAAATCGAGCCTCGGCCCGATCGCGTTGGTTACCGCCGCCAGCAGCAGCACGGAGTAGAATCCGCCCTTGTAGAAGAGCGTATACAGCACGTCGATCGCAAAGTTCCTGGAACGATAGCGCCCGGGGTCGGCGCCGGCGCGAGTCTCGAACAGGTAGATCGTCAGGACGAAGGCGCTGTAGACCAGGATGGCGTACACGGTGGATTTCGCCAGCTGCTCCAGATGCGCCATCGCGGCAATCTCGGCCAGGCGGCTCGTGACGTCAGCCATGGACTCCCCCACCGGTCGCTCGCTCGCGCACCGCTGCCCGGCGCGCGTCGGACATCCTGACCGCTGCTTCCACCTCCTCCGGGGAGAAACCCGCCTCGAGCCGGGCGTCCACGGCAATGCCGTACTTCTCGACCTCGGTCCCGCCGCCGGCGAAGATCCGCGCAAACGCCCGCGCCGCCTGAGTCAGCGCCCGGGCGATGACCATCGCGGTCCGCGGGGCCTTGGCCATCTGGTCCCTGACCAAATCGTTGCCCAGGCGGATATGGCAGACCTCGTCGGCCTGCTGAGCGTCGTACATGTCGGCCAGTTCGTGGTCCCCGGCCTGACGCGCCTCGTCGCGCGCGTAGGTCGCCGCGTCGAGGCCGTCGGCCTCGAAGCTCCGGTTCTGGATCGCCAGCCGCCCCACCAACGAGTCGATCCGGCCGAGGATCCGGTACTGGAAGTTCATCACCGGATACTGGCCGAGATGGCCGCCGCGCGCCTCGAGCAGTCGCCGATAGCTGAGCACGTGCCGCGCCTCGTCGGCGCACTGCCGCGCCAGTCCCTTCCGCACCCGCCAGTCGGCGTCCGGGAATTCCGCCAGGCTCCGCGCGGCGTTTTCCATGACGCAGGCCTCCTCGTTCATCTGGCGGTGGAAGAACTCCCGCTGCTTGTCGCGGTGACCGTCGGGCAGGTTCACCATCTCGGCCCAGACGTCCACCACGGTGAAGCGATCGTCACGGGCCGGGCCCTCGCCGAAGAGGGCGGGGTCCAGGCGGGATGGCGCGGCAGTCGAGTCGGTCATCGATTCACTCCCCGAGACTGCCGGCCGGGAGAATCGAGCGGAACCCGGCCTGCTTCAGCACCTCGGTGATCTCCTCCTCGGTGAACTCCGCCTCACGGCGGTCCTCGACGTTCACCGCCGGCGCCTGCCGCCGCTCCTCGGTCCATTCGACGCCCACCGCGTTGACGTCTCCCGGTTTCGGTGCGAGCTGCTGGTTGACCCGGCCGAGGAACCGCACCGCCATCGCCACCTTGAGCAGCACCCGCGGGTCCTGCTCGGTCAGCCGCTTGATCCAGCGGTTGGCGAACCGCACATGGGTGATCTCGTCCGCCAGGATCCCCTCCAGCATGTCGGCGGTGACGTCGTCCCCCGCCTCGCGCCAGCGGTTCCGGAGCGTGCCGAGGATGTCGATCAGCCCCGCCTCGAAGGTGCGGTTCTGCACCGCCAGCCGGCCGGGCAGGTCCTCGAGCATGAGGGTGACGCCCCATTCGAAATTGGCGATGGGGAACTCGCCCTTGAATCCGTCCAGCTCGCGGAGCCGCTGCAGCAGCAGGTTGGCGTGGCGGGACTCGTCGGACACCTGCCGTGCCAGCGCCATGCGGAGGTCCCAGGGCGTGTCGGGGAAGTCCACCAGACAGCGCGCCGCGATCTCCATGGCGCCCGATTCGTTGTTCATGTGGCGGTGCAGCCGCTCCCGCCGCGAGATCGGCGACATGTCGGGCCAGTCCTGCATCTCCGCGTCGGTCTGGACCACGGTGAAACAGGGCTCCCGCGCCGGGTCGCGCCGGAGCACGACCCCGCCAACGACCTTGGTCTCCCCCTGAGCGGCGATCATACGGCCGCCGAGGTCCGGGCCGGGGACCGGTCGGTAACGAATTCTCGCTCGGCGGCGGCCAGCGCCGCGATCCGGGTTGCCCATCCGGCATCGAGCGGCTTCAGGTCGGCTCGCTGGGCAGCGAAGGCGATCCGATCTCCCTTGAGCCGGGGCAGGTCAAACAGGATCCGCTCGATGATCCGGACGCTCGGCTCGTCGTTGAGCTGATCGGTCTCGGCGAGGTAACCGCGATAGCGCCTTTCGAGATCGGGAAGGAATCCATCGTAGAATCCGGCAACCCGCTCCAGCGTCCCTGGGGCGGAGGCCACCGCCTCGAGCACCTTGAAGTAGCCAGCCGCCGGCCGCAGGGAATACTGCGCCGCG
Organism: Gemmatimonadota bacterium; assembly: GCA_029884275.1. Classification (GTDB taxonomy): domain Bacteria; phylum Gemmatimonadota; class Gemmatimonadetes; order Gemmatimonadales; family GWC2-71-9; genus JADJOM01. The sequence continues at coordinate 5,105 of JAOUIC010000129.1, forward strand.
GCCCGGAGTTCCCCGGTGCGCCGCCCGAGCTGGTCGGCATGCTGGGCGAAGTCCCAGACGTGGCGACCGAACAGCACCTTGGCCTCCAGTTCCGGCGTGGTGGGCACCCACCGGGCCAGCGTCTCCATGAGGTAGACCGAAATGAACCGGAAGGTGCCGATCCGGTCGGCCTTCTGTCTGATCGTGAGCCCCATCATTCCTCCAGTAATTGCTCCAGCAGGACAGCCGTCTCGTCCGGGTCGCCGGCCTCGAGAGTCCAGCATCGCGTCCGGGTGACGATCGAAAACAGGTCACGCGCGCGCCGGAGCGGGTTGGCGCCCCACATCGTGGCACCCAGCGGCGTCAGCCGGCCCAGTTGCTCGCGACCGGCAGGCGCGGTTTGCAGGCGCGGCCGGGGTCCGAATCCCTGCAGGAAGACGATATCCCGGAGCGGCGTGGCAGGGGCGGCGCGACCCGGAAAGAGTTCGGCCGCATATGCCCGCCGCCGCTCGGTGCCATCGGGAAACGGCTCGTACGGCGCCCCGACCCGTTCGAGCGCCAGCCCGACATCCCTGGCCCGCGCTCCGTCGCGAACGGCGAGCGAGCGGCGCACTGGAACCAGCTCGAGGGAGCCGACCCGGACCCCCGCCATCTCGTCTCCCAGAAAATCGTGTCCCCGGGCGGCGAGGGCAAGCGAAATCGTGGTCTTGCCGCTCCCCTTTGGCCCGACCAGCAGCAGGCCGTGACCGCGGATCCCGATCGAG
>JAOUIC010000130.1 GCA_029884275.1 Gemmatimonadota bacterium
ACAGCCCGCCGGGAGCGGAAAAGTCCCCTCATGCGGAGATGGTGTCAACTGGCCGCGGGTGGTGCGCCCGGTTAGCTTGAGCACTTGCGGAATAGACCGCTGTTCGACGGCTGTTTGACAATCGAGGTTGGCGATGTCGGGATTCGAAGAGTTGCATCTGGAGCCGGCGGTGGGTGCCGCGCTCGAGTCGTTTGGGTATGCCGCCGGCGACGCGGCCGTGCGCGATCAGGCACCCACCGCGGCACGCGGCCACAACCTGGCCCTGACCTGCCCTCCCTCGGCCCGGTACGCGGTCCCCGCCCTCGCCGGTCTCGTCAGCACGATGGCCCGGGAGCATCGCCCGGGGCTGGTCCTCGCTCCTGCCGCCGCCCTCACCGAGTGGTCCGCGGTTCTGCTGCCGCTGTGTGAAGCCGCCGGCATCCCCTTCCTCGCTTCCGATCTTCCCGTCCGGGCCACCCGCCTGCTTCGGGAAGGACGCCTCCGGCTGCTGCTCACCACTCCGGACACGGCGCTCACCTTGCGCCAGCGTTCCGTGCTCAAGCTCGAGGAGATCGGACACCTGGTCCTCGCCTGGCCCGAGCTGTACGAGAACGAGGAAGCGCTGGCGGCGCTGATGCAGGACCTCCCTCAGGAATCCCAGCGCATCCTGATTCCCGTGGCGCCCCGGGCGGCGCACCCGCTCGCGGAGCGCTACGTCCGCCGGGCGCACGTCACCGGCCCACTCCAGGCCTCCACCCCGACATCCACCGCGGTCCGGGGCGCGGTCGTCCCGCTTTCCCAGCGGTCCTCCGCGCTGGCGTCACTGATCGAGACGGAGGATCCTGCCCGTCTCGTGGTCTGGTGCGTCGATGCGCGGAGCGCAGCCGACGCGCGGGCGAGTCTGCCCGCCAGCGGCGACACGATGTCGGTGGTGAGCGGCGACACCCCGACGGCTGACCTGATCGTGGCCTGGGACCTCCCCACCCCGGCGCGGCTGGCGGAGCTCCGGGAGAAGGGCGAGGTGGTCCTGCTGGTCCCGCCCCATGCGCTGTCCTACACCGCCACGCTGGCGACCCGGCTCACGCCGGTGCGGATCCACGGCTCGGTTGACGCCGCGAGGGACCGGACGACCCGGAACCGCGCGGCCATCGAAGAACTGGTCCGCCACGGCGGCCTCGACGCCGAGCTCCTGATGCTCGACCCCCTGTTCGAACGGCACGACCCGGCGACGATCGCCGCCGCGACCTACCGCCTCTGGCAGGCCATGCCGGCCGCGGCACCGGCCGCCACGACCGAAACGGGCGCGGCCCGGCGGGAGGGCGGGAGCGTGGCGAGGGTCTGGATCGGGGTCGGCCGGAAGGATGGCGCGGGTCCCAACGACATCATGGCGGCGCTGACCCGCGAGGCGGGGGTTGCGGCGGGGGCGATCGGCCGGATCGAAATCCGCGAGATGTTCTCGCTGGTCGAGGTTCCGGCGGCTGAAGCGGAGGAGATCGCGCGCAACATCGCCGGAAAGACCGTTCGCCGGCGAACCGTCAACGCCCGGGTTGACCGCGGCGGCAGCGGGGAGAAGACCGGGAGCCGCGCGGCCGGGCCGCGGACTCGCCGGCCAGCGCATTAGCGGTGGTTGATCAGCTGCTTCAGGGTTCGCCCGGCGCGGAACACCGGCGCGAGGGAGGCCTTGATGCTGATGGCCCGCCCGGTTCTGGGGTTCCGGCCGGTGCGGGCCTTCCGCTTGCGGACCTCGAAGTGGCCGAAACCGCTGATCTGGACTTTCCGGCCGCGGCGCAGTTCCGAGCCGACCAGGCCGTCGGCGCCGAACAGCGCTTCGATGATGCGGGCCGCCTCCGCCTTGGGTCGACCGAGTCGCGAGGCGAGCGCGGCGACCAGTTCCGGTTTGTGCACGCGGGCTCCGGGCTCCAGGGTGGGGCGGAGAGTATATCGCGTGGCGGTTCCGGCCCGCAAGCCGAGTCCGCTTGACCCGTCCCGCCGCGGGGCGTATCGTCCGCTCTGCACCCCTTGCCAGAGGCCGCTCAGGATGTATCACGGGTCCCACCCCGGCTGGATCGAGGTCATCGCCGGCGTCATGTTCAGCGGCAAGAGCGAGGAGCTCATTCGCCGCGTGCGCCGCGCGATTATCGCCCGCCGCAAGGTGCAGGTCTTCAAGTCGCACCTCGACTCCCGCTACACCGGCCTCTACACGGTCTCGTCGCATGACGGGAAGGAACTGGAGGCGGCGCCGATCGACTCCGCCGCCGAGATCTTCCGGCAGGCGCGGCCCACCACCGAGCTGGTCGCCATCGACGAGGCGCAGTTTCTCGATCCCGAGATCGTGACCGTGGCGAGCGCGCTGGCCGCGCGGGGCGTCCGCGTGATCCTGGCGGGCACGGACACCGACTTCCGGGGTGAACCGTTCGGCGCGATGGGAGCACTGCTTGCCATCGCGGAGTCGGTGGACAAGCTGCAGGCGATCTGCGTGGTGTGCGGTGATCTCGCCACCCGGAACCAGCGGCTGGTCGACGGGCGTCCCGCCCGTTACGAGTCCCCCACCATTCTGGTCGGCGGCCGCGAGAGCTACGAGGCGCGGTGCCGGCACTGCCACCGCGTTCCCCGGAAGGACGAGGACCAGACGGCGCTCTTGTAAGGGCCGCCCATGGGCGGCCCCTACCAGCGCGCCGTCTGCAGCGTCGCCCCATGATCCACATCGCCCTGACCGGGAACGTCGCGGCCGGCAAGTCGTCGGTGGCCCGCCTGTTCCACGACTGGGGCGCCACCGTCATCGACTCTGATCAGCTGGTGCGCGAGGTGCAGGCGCCCGGCACTCCGGTTCTCGCCGAGATCGCGGGCGCCTTTGGCGCCGGCATCCTCCTGCCCGACGGCACCCTCGATCGTGCCGCACTCCGCCGGCGCATCCTGGGCGACGACCAGGCCCGGCGTCGCCTCGAGGCCATCGTGCATCCGGCGGTGGAGCGCCAGCGGGAGCGGCGGCTCGAGGAGGCGCGCCGCCGCGGCGACCGCCTGGTGGTGAGCGACATCCCGCTGCTCTTCGAGGTCCTCGACCCTGCGGCATTCGACGCGGTGGTGCTGGTGGATGCGCCGGAGGCCACACGACTGGAACGCCTGGTCCGCAACCGGGGATTGGACGAGGCGGAAGCCCGCCGGCTCATCGCCAGCCAGCTCCCGAGCGCCGCGAAGCGGCAGTGGCCTGGCCGGCTCTTCATCATCGACAACGATGGGGATACCGCGACCCTGGAGCACCGCGCTCGGGAGGTATGGGAAGGACTGAACGCTCACCCTTGATAAGGCCTCGGGGGGTCGGTATCCTCCCCGCACGCCAATTTCCGGAGCCAGTTGTGGCTAACGTCCCCGCCGACCTCCTGTATACCCCCGAGCATGAATACGTCCGCAAGACCAGCGATCCGGCCGTGGTGGAGATCGGGGTCACGGACTATGCCCAGGGCGAACTGGGCGACATCGTCTTCCTCGACCTGCCCAAGGCCGGCGCCAGTTTCGAGCGGATGGGCGTCTTCGGGACGGTCGAGGCGGTCAAGGCGGTTTCCGAGTTGTTCTGTCCCCTGAGCGGGGTGGTCGTCGAGTCGAATGCCGCGCTCGACAGCGATCCCGGCACGGTGAATCGGGACCCCTACGGCGCCGGATGGATGGTCCGGCTTCGGGTTTCCAATCCGTCGGAGTTCGGCACGCTGCTCGATGCGGCGGCCTATCAGGCCAGGATCGGCAGCTGACCCTTCCGCCGCGCCAGTCATGTGATTCCAATGACGCCCCGCCTCCCAGAGCCGGGGCGTCTGTGTCTGTGTCATCCTCCACGCTGAACGAGACCACCAGTCCATGAGCCACGACAACCCCGCCAGCCCGACCGAAGCCGCCCCCCACCTCCTGCTTCGTACCGAACGGTTCATGAAGCGGCACCTCGGCCCGCGCCGCGAGGATGTCGAGGAGATGCTGCGGCAGCTCGGGTACGATTCCCTCGACGCCTTCATCGACGCCGTGGTGCCCGCGGACATCCGTCTGCAGCGGCCGCTGGACCTCCCCCCCAACCGGAGCGAGCGGGAAGTGCTGGTGGCCCTCAGGGGCATCGCCGGGCAGAACCAGATGTTCCGCAGCTACATCGGCATGGGATACTCGGGGACCTTCACTCCCCAGGTGATCCAGCGGAACATCATGGAGAACCCGGGGTGGTACACCGCCTACACCCCGTACCAGGCCGAGATCGCCCAGGGACGGCTGGAGGCGCTGCTCAACTACCAGACCATGGTGGCGGACCTCACCGGGCTCCCCATCGCCAATGCCTCCCTGCTGGACGAGGGGACCGCCGCGGCGGAAGCGATGGCCCTCACCATCGCCGTGAAGAAGGTGAGCGGCACGCCGGCCTACCTGATCGACGAAGACTGCCATCCCCAGACCATCGCCGTGGTGCGCACCCGGGCCTGGGCGCGCGGCGTGGAGATCCGCGTGGGACCGGCGGATGCGTTCGAGTTCGGGCCTGACGTGGCCGGGTGCCTGGTGCAGTACCCCGCGACCGATGGCGGCATCCGCGACTTCCGCCCGGTGTGCGAGCGGGCCCACCAGGCGGGCGCGCTGGTCACGGCGGCCACCGACCTGCTGGCGCTGACCATGCTCACCCCCCCGGGCGAATGGGGCGCCGACATCGCGGTCGGCAACAGCCAGCGCTTCGGCGTGCCGATGGGCTACGGCGGGCCGCACGCGGCGTTCTTCGCCACCCGCGACGAGCACAAGCGGCACATGCCCGGGCGGATCATCGGTGTCTCGAAGGACACCAGCGGCCGGCTGGCGCTCCGCATGGCGCTCCAGACCCGGGAGCAGCACATCCGGCGCGACAAGGCGACCAGCAACGTCTGCACCGCGCAGGTGCTGCTCGCGGTCATGGCCAGCATGTATGCGGTGTATCATGGGCCCGACGGGATCCGCCGCATCGCCCAGCGGGTCCACATGCAGGCCACCCTGCTGGCCTCGGCCCTCCGCCGGCTGCGTTACCACCTGGTCCACGACCACTTCTTCGACACCGTCTGCGTCGAGGTCAAGGCCGCCAACCTGCCGCGCATTCTCGACGCCGCCCGCTCCCGGAAGATCAACCTCCGGGTGATCGGCAACCGGCGCATCGCGATCGCGCTCGACGAGACCGTCTCCGTCGCCGACCTGTCCGACCTGATCTCGATCTTCTCGCTCGACGTGGCCCTGCCCTACATGCTGGGGGACACCGGCGTCCATACCGAGCCGTCGATTCCCGAGGCGTTCAGCCGCACCTCGCCGTTCCTGACCCACCCGGTGTTCCACCGCTGCCACAGCGAGACCGAGATGCTGCGCTACATCAAGCGCCTCGAGGTCAAGGACCTCTCGCTGACCGCGGCCATGATCCCGCTGGGCTCCTGCACCATGAAGCTCAACGCCACCACCGAGATGATGCCGGTGGGCTGGCGCGAGTTCAACCGGCTGCACCCCTTCGTGCCGCGCTCCCAGGCCCAGGGCTACCAGCAGCTGTTCGACCAGCTGGAGTCCGCGCTGGCCGAGATCACCGGCTTCGCGAACGTGTCGATGCAGCCGAACGCCGGGAGCCAGGGGGAGTTCGCCGGCCTGCTGGTGATCCGGAAGTACCACGAGCACCACGGGAACGCCCACCGGCGCACCTGCCTCAGCCCGATGTCAGCCCACGGCACCAACCCCGCCAGCGCCGTCATGGCCGGACTCGAGGTCGTCCCGGTCGCCACCGATGCCCACGGCAACGTGGATGTCGCCGACCTGCGCGCCAAGGCGGTGAAGCACAGGGACACCCTCGCCTGCCTGATGGTGACCTATCCTTCGACTCACGGCGTGT
>JAOUIC010000131.1 GCA_029884275.1 Gemmatimonadota bacterium
GTGGCGACGACGATTGCGCCTCGGTCCTCGGCGCGGCGGACATCGAGGCCGCCATCGCGCGTCTGGAGGCCAATCGCCTGCCGCTGGCGCGGAGCCGGATCGCGTTCACCCTTCCCGATTCCACGTTCTTCGCCGAGGGGATCGATGTGGATCCGCTCCGGCGAGAGTGGTTCGTGGGGAGCATCCGCCACGGGCGGATCCTCCGGATCGATCAGTCGGGCCGCGCACGACCCTTCGCGAGCGGTACCGTGCTCGACGCCGTGTTCGGTGTCCGCGTCGACCCGACTCGCCGCCGGCTCTGGGTGACGACCCGTGCGACACCGCTTCAGGGGGGATTCCAGCCCGACACCCGCGGGGGGTCCTCCATCGTGGTCTTCTCGCTGGACGACGAATCAGTGCTCGCCCGCCTGGTATTGCCCGACAACGGCGCCACGCACACCCTGGGCGACCTCGCCATTGCGCCTGACGGGAGTGCGTACATCACTGACAGCGAGCAGCCGGTGCTCTTCCGCGCCCAGTATGAGGCAGCGCATGGCATCGCGGCCGAGCCGTGGCTCGAACACCGGCTGTTCCGCTCACTGCAGGGCGTGGCACTCGCGGACGATGGGAAGACCGCGTATCTCGCCGACTACAGCCACGGGATTCTCGCGCTCGATCTGGCCACCCGCGCCGTTCGGGAATTCCCGGCTCCTGCGGGTGTCTCGACGCTGGGGATCGACGGCCTGATTTTCTGGCGTGGCTCCCTGGTTGGCATCCAGAACGGGTCCTCGCCACCGCGGGTTGTCCGCCTGACGCTTTCACCCAAGGCCGACGCGGTGGATCGACTGGACGTCATCGACCGAAACCTCCCCGTCGCCGACGAGCCTACCACCGCCACCCGGCTGGAGGACCGGCTCTACTACATCGGCAACAGCCACTGGCCGCTCTACCAGGACGACGGAAGGCCCAAGGCTGGCGCGGTGTTCGCGCCGACTGCGGTGATGGAACTGATTCTGACGCCGTAAGGTCACGCCCACTTCCTCTTCTCCGCTCCTGTTGTAGCTTCGCCCACATGGATCAGTACGACGTCATTGTCATCGGAGGCGGGCACGCAGGCGTCGAGGCGGCAAGCGCCTCTGCGCGGGTCGGCGCGCGCACCCTGCTCGTGACGCAGAACCTCGAAACCATCGGGCAGATGTCGTGCAACCCGGCCATCGGTGGAATCGCCAAGGGCACCGTGGTGCGCGAGGTTGATGCGCTCGGCGGCGTGATGGGGCGTGCCACTGACCGGGCGATGATCCAGTTCCGGATGCTCAATCGGTCGAAAGGCCCGGCGGTCTGGTCGCCGCGCGCGCAGTGCGATCGTGGTCTCTACCGGCGGGCGGTCCGGTCGCTGCTCGAGCGCCAGCCCAGGCTCGAGTTCGCCCAGGGAACCGTGGCGGGATTGATCGTGCGTGGTGCGGCCGTAGAGGGCGTCACGCTGCGTGAAGGACGTTCGTTCGGGGCCAGGGCTGTCGTGGTCACGACGGGAACCTTCCTGCGGGGAGAGATCCATCTCGGTCCGTCCACCCGGATTGGAGCGGGGCGAGCCGGTGATCCAGCAGCTCTAGAACTATCTCAAGTGCTTATCAACAATGGACTTACAATAGAACGATTCAAGACCGGGACCCCCCCGCGTATCGATGGACGTACGGTGGACCTAGGCAGGTTCCAGCGGCAGGATGGTGAGCTTGACGGATATCGCTTCTCGTTTCACGAGCGCGCTCCGTCCCTGCCGCAGCTGCCCTGCTACCTGGGCTGGGCGGGCCCTGAGGTGAAGCGGATCGTCGAGGGCAACCTCCACCAGTCGGCGCTCTATGGTGGCGCCATCACCGGTCGGGGCCCGCGATACTGCCCCTCGGTCGAGGACAAGATCGTGAAGTTCCCCGACGCCGAACGACATCAGCTGTTCCTCGAGCCCGAGGGTCTCGAAACGACCGAGCTCTATGTCAACGGCCTCTCGACGTCCCTCCCCGCAGGAGTGCAGGAGGAGATGCTGCGGGCCGTGGCAGGCCTTGAATCGGTGCGGATGACGCGGGCTGGCTACGCCATCGAGTATGACTATGTGGTTCCTACGCAGCTCCTCCCCTCGATGGAGACCAGGGTAGTGGCGGGGCTGTTCCTGGCGGGACAGATCAATGGAACGACAGGGTATGAGGAAGCCGCCGGACAGGGCGTGATCGCGGGCGTCAACGCGGGGCTCCGTGCGCGGGGCGAGGAACCGGTCGTCCTCCGCCGTGACGAGGCGATGATCGGGGTGCTGGTGGACGACCTGGTCACTCGCGGGGTGGACGAGCCCTATCGGCTCTTCACCTCGCGGGCGGAATACCGCCTGTTACTCCGCCAGGACAATGCGTTGCGGCGCCTGCTGGCGCATGCCAGGCGCCTCGGCCTGCTCTCAACCGGAGAGCTTGACAGCGCGGAGCGCCGGCTGCAGGCGGAGGAGGGAGTCATGCGGCAGGCCGAGGACACGCCCGTCTCCCCCGCCGCGGCGAACCCCATTCTCAGCTCCTCGCGATCGGAGCCGATCACCGAGCCAACTCGAGTGGCGCAGCTGGTCCGCCGCCCCGGTGTCGGACTCGCCGCGCTGCTCGCTTCGGCCGGATGGGACGGAACGATCGAAAGCGCCGAGTGGGCGGAAATCGAGATCAAGTACGCGGGATACCTCCAGCGGGAGCGGGACCGGGCCGCCCAGCTTGCCGGCATGGACCAGTTCCAGCTCGACGACAACCTCCCCTACACCACCTTCCGCTCTATTTCCATTGAATCACGCCAGAAGCTCGACCACCTCCGGCCCGTCACCCTCGGACAGGCCGGTCGCGTTCCGGGCGTCTCCCCGAGCGACCTGCAGAACCTGGTCTTCGAAGCGCTGCGCTGGCAATCACGGCGCTCGATTCCCGCCTGACCCCAGCGACATGTTTCACGTGCAACAGGGGAGCGACAGCCCATGGGCTGACCTGTTTCACGTGAAACGCAGCCCAAGGCTCAAGCGACAACCGCCGCATTGAAAAGCGCTTATGCGGCCGGCGATGATATTCCGGTTGCAGTCATGGCGGATCACCTTATATTCGCTGGTGGCCTGCAAGTGCATCAAATGCCGTGTTATCTAGTAACTGATTGTCTCTTAACGATATAGGTATATGGCGCGAGTCATCGCCATCGCCAACCAGAAGGGCGGGGTTGGCAAGACCACCACAGCGGTGAACCTCGCCGCGTCGCTCGCGATCTCCGAGCGGCGGACCCTGCTGATCGATGCCGATCCCCAAGGGAACGCCACCAGCGGCGTGGGACTCCGGCGGGAGGCGCTACGTCTCTCGCTGTATGACGTCCTCATCGAGGGCCGCTCCGCAGGGGATGTCGTGCTGAACGACCCTGCGTTGCCCTTTCTCGATGTGCTTCCCGCGACGCAGGATCTGGTCGGGGCGGAGTTGGAACTGGTCGATCGCCCGGACCGAGAGCGCATCCTGCGACAGGCGCTCGAGGGGATCCGGGACCGCTACGAGTATGTCCTGATCGACTGCCCGCCGTCCCTCGGTCTGATCACGCTGAACGTGCTCACCGCCGCGGACGGGGTGCTGATTCCGATCCAATGCGAGTACTACGCGCTCGAGGGCATCTCGCAGCTGCTGAACACCGTCAACCTGGTGCAGCAGAACTTCAACCCGAAGCTCGCCATCGACGGCGTCCTGCTCACCATGTACGACTCCCGGATCAACCTCTGCCGGCAGGTGGCCGCGGACGCCAAGGAGTACTTCGGGAGCCGGATGTTCGCGGCCGTGATTCCGCGCAACGTCCGACTGGCTGAGGCGCCGAGTTTCGGGAAGCCGATCCTGCTCTATGACATCCAGTCCGCCGGAGCCAAGAGCTACATCGCCGTGGCCCAGGACCTGATGCGCCGGCTGCCGACCGCACCACCGGCGGAACCGGCGCCGCCGCTGCCGACTGCCATCACCGGGGAGGGCGCATGAGCGAGACCAAGCGACTGGGGCGCGGACTCGAGGCGCTGCTGGGCCCAGTGTCGCGCCAGGAAGCCGCCGCCGCCGGGTCCCTGCTGGAGCTGCCGGTCGGCCAGATCCGGCCCAACCCGTACCAACCGCGAACCGCGCTCGACGAGCCGCAGTTCTCCGAACTGGTCGCTTCCATCGAGACCGCCGGCCTGCTCCAGCCCGTGCTGGTCCGCCGGCACCTCGACGGCTACCAGCTGATCGCCGGGGAGCGGCGCTGGCGCGCCGCCCAGAAGCTGGGGTGGCAGAAGATCCCCGCGGTGATCAAGGACGTCGACGACCGGACGCTCCTGACACTCGCGCTGATCGAGAACCTCCAGCGGGACAACCTCTCCGCCATCGAGGAGGCCCGGAGCTACGAGCGACTGGGCCAGGAATTCGGGCTCAGCCATGGCGAGATCGCTCACCTGGTGGGTCGCGACCGCTCCACGGTGGCCAACGCGCTCCGCCTGCTCAAGCTCCCCGCCGGGGTGGTCGGGATGGTCGATGACGGCAGGCTGAGCGAGGGCCACGCCCGCGCCCTGCTGGGCCTGAGCGACCCTGCGAAGATCCTCCGTTTCGCCGGCCACGCGGTGGAGAGCGGGTGGTCGGTGCGGGACCTCGAGAAGAAGGTCCGCAACGCACGACCCGTCGCGCGCGGGCGGACCGAACCGAGCCGGCAGCAGTCGCCGGCCCACCGCCGGGTCGAGGAGGCCCTGCGGAAGCGTCTCGGGACCGATGTCTCCGTCACCGCCCGCCGCAAGGGACGCGGGACCATCGGCATCAGCTACTACAACGAAGACGATCTCACGCGCCTGCTCGAGCTCATCCTCGGGGCGCCGTACGACGGCTGACCATGGGAAGGCGCCAGGTCACCGTCGTGGTGCACGAGGATGGGGCGTTCATGTCGCGCACCTGGCGGATCCCGCTCTGGGCACTCCGGGCCATCCTGAGCCTGACCGTGGTGGTGCTGCTGCTGATTCTGCTCGGCGCCTCCATCTACCTGCCGATCCTCACCGAAGCGGCGCGAGTGCCCTTCCTGGTCCGGGAGGTCGAGCGTCTCGAAGCGGAGAACGGGAAGATCGGCGAGCTTGCCACGGCCCTCGACGAGGCCGAGCGCCGCTACCAGCGGATCCAGAACATGATGGGCGCGGACATCGTGCGCGACCCGATCGCGTTCAGCTCGCCCCTCCCCGTGGCACCGACGATTCGCGCACGCCTCCCGGGAGCGGTCTCGACGCCCCCCGCCGGCCCGTCTGAACCGTCCCGGTGGCCGCTGGATGATCCGGGCTACGTCACTCGCGGGCTGGCGGGGCCCGCTTCCGGCGCGGAGCCGCACCAGGGACTGGACATTGCAGTGCCGATCGGGCGGCCGGTCCGCGCGGCCGGTGGAGGCACCGTGCTGCAGGCCGGCGACCAGGCGGAGTATGGCCGGTTCGTGCTGCTCGATCACCCCGGCGGGTACCAGACGATGTACGGGCATCTGAGCCGGATCACGGTCGCGATGGGTCAGCCGGTGGATGCGAGGCAGGTGATTGGTCTCTCAGGGAACACGGGGCGCTCCAGCGCTCCACATCTCCATTTCGAGATCCGCCGTGGAAGTCAACTGGTGAATCCCAGCGACATGATCAAGGAGCGGAACTGATGTCCGTCTTCGGGAAGGGAAGTTCGGGCCGCGTGGAGCAGCAGCCGCGCCGGGGAGAGGGGACCGGCCTCACGATCATCGCCGTCGGGACCCAGATCACCGGCGACATCGTGAGCGACGCGGTGGTGAAGGTCGAAGGCGTGATCGAAGGGACGGTCAGGGCCGGCTCCCA
>JAOUIC010000185.1 GCA_029884275.1 Gemmatimonadota bacterium
AGGCCGACTCGCTTCGTCATCAATCGTGTCCCCCAAGGTAGAGTCGCGCCATCTTCTCCCAGAACGGCCAGTCGTGGGCCGAGCCGTCCCAGACCCGGAGCGCGTTCCCGATCCCCATCCCCCACAACCGGCCGGAAAACTCGGCGTTGTTGCCGTACATCGGGTCGTCCCGGCCGATCACCATGATGATGTCCTGCCGGCGGAAGGCGGCAATCCGGGCCGGGTCGTGCTCGTGCTGCATGAAGTCCATCGGATTGACGGCATACAAGTCGCCATTCGACCAGCCGCGGGTCAGCCGCTTGAGGTCGTACATCCCGCTCATCCCCAGGATCCGCTGCACCGATTGCGGAAACCGGAGGCCGTACGCCATGGCGTGGGTGGCGCCGAGGCTCGCGCCAGTGGCGATGACGAAGGGGTTATGGTTGCGGGACGCGGCGAACGGCAGCACCTCTTCCTGCACGTAGTCGTAGTACGCCAGGTGGGTCCGGGCCCTGACCTCTGGCGGGCACGCGTCGTTGCCCCAGTTCTCGAAGTGCGGCTGGTCGAGGCAGAACAGCTGGATCCAGCCGTTCTCGATGTGGTCGCGCAGGACCTCGTGCATCTGCCGGTCGGTCCACTCGCGCCACGTGCCCATGCTGGTCGGGAATACCAGCACCCGGGCACCGGCGTGCCCCACGACCTGGAGGGTCATGTCGCGCCCCAGACGGGGGCTCTGCCAGGTGACGGGTTCCTGATGCATGCTCACGAGGGGAAGAGGGTCGGCCAGGCCGGGATTTCAGGGTCGGTAATCTACCCTCCGGGGCCCCGCGTTTCACACCCCGCGGGCCGTGGACCGCCGGACCGTCCAGCCGGCCGTCCTACCGTCCCGGCCCCCACCCCCCCAACTTCCCTCCATGCCCAATCCCATCCGATTCGCCTTCGGCATCCATCTGCATCAGCCGGTCGGCAATTTCGACTCCGTCTTCCAGCAGCATCTCGACGAGGTGTACCGGCCGTTTCTCCAGAAGGTGGACGAACGCAGTTTCCTGCCCATCAGCGTGCACCTCTCCGGGCCGCTCCTGGAGTGGCTCGAGACCCATGGCGCGTCCTTCCTCGACCTTCTCGGCCGGCTGGCGAGCGACGGTCGGATCGAGCTGCTCTGCGCCGGGATGTACGAACCGATCCTCGCCTCGCTGCCGCGCCAGGACCGGGTCGAGCAGGTGGCCTGGATGCGGGAAGCGCTCCACCGCCGGTTCGGGGTGGACGCGATCGGGCTCTGGCTCACCGAGCGGGTCTGGGAGCCGGACCTCGCCGCCGACCTCGCCGACGCCGGCATCAGGTACGCGCTGGTCGATGACCGGCATTTCCTGGTGAGCGGATTCCGCCGGGACGAGCTCCATGTCCCCTACATGACCGAGAGCGACGGCCGCCACCTCGCCCTCTTCCCCATCGACGAGCAGCTGCGATACCTGGTGCCCTTCCGGCCGCCAGCCGAAACCGCGGCCTATCTCCGCCAGCTCCGTGCAGAGGGACGACCGCTCGCCGTCCTCGCCGATGACGGGGAGAAGTTCGGTGGCTGGCCCGGGACCCGCGAGTGGGTGTACGAGAAGGGGTGGCTGGATCAGTTCCTCAGCACCATGGACGGCCTGGTCGACGGCGGAGAGGTCGTCCTTTCGACCTTCGCTTCCGCACTCGGCGCGGTGCCCGCCGGCGGGCTGGCCTACCTGCCCACGGCATCATACCGCGAGATGGAGGGCTGGTCGCTCCCGGCGGACGGAGCCCGGCGACTCCTCGCACTGGAGAAGGAACTGGGAGAGGAGCGGCTGCGGAGCCCGGAAGGATCGCTGATTCGCGGAGCGCACTGGCGCAACTTCCTGGTGAAGTACCCCGAATCCAACCGGATGCACAAGAAGATGGCGGCCCTCTCCACGCTGTCGCGGGCAGCCGGCGACCCGGTGGACGCGCGCCGGGCCATCGGCCGGGCCCAGTGCAACGATGCCTACTGGCATGGCGTGTTCGGCGGCCTCTACCTGCCGCACCTGCGCGACGCCATCTGGTCCAACCTGGCGGAAGCGGAGGAAGTGCTCCGCGCCGGCCAGCCGCTTTCATGGGAGCTTCGCGATCTCGACGGCGATGGCCACAACGAGATCTGGATCCACGACGCCACTTGTTCAGCCATTTTGAGTCCGGCGCGCGGGGGGGTGATCGAGGAGTTCACGGTCTTCGCCAACCGTATCAACTACGCCAATACCCTCACCCGAAGCCGGGAGGCGTATCACCAGGCGACGGAACCCGGCGCCGGCCACGGTGACTACGATGCCGCCCGCGGCGCGCCGAGCATCCACGACCTCGAAGCCACCATGCGGCTGAACGAACTGCCGCCGCTCGATCCCGAGCCCCGCGCCCTGATCCGCGAACGGGCGCTGGGCCCCGACGTGGACGAGGTGATGTACGCCAGGGGCGACTACGACCCCCTCTGGACCATCGCCGGCAAGCCGCTGACGGTGGACATCCGGGAGACCCAGGCGGGGGTAGCTGTGACGTTCGTCGCAACGCGGGAGGGGATACCGGTGTTCGAGAAGCGCTACACCTTCCTGCCGGGCGGCGGGCTCACGGCCGAGTATCGCTGGGTGCCGGAGGCACTCGGGGAGGGCGCGGTGTTCGCCCCGGAGATCAGCCATGCCGGGCCGTTGGAGATCATCTGCTCGCCAGCGGCGGCGGTCTGGCGCTACGACATCGTGACGGTGGCCAAGTCGGAAAAGGAACTGGAGCGGACCGTGCAGGGGCTGGCCGTGACGCCCCTCTGGCCATCAGGAATCGCCGAAGCCCGGCTCGACTGCCTGCCGGCACCGCGCTGACCCGGGGTCTACTTCAGCGCCACGGGAGACCCTTCCAGCGCCGCGAGCGCCGCCCGCACCCCTTCCACTTCCCGGCGCAGCACCGGATCGGGGTCTCCCCGCAGCGCGAGGTAATGCCGCCAGGCGCGAATCGCGCCGCTGGTGTCGCCGACTTCCGACGCGAGCTTTCCTTCGAGCCACAGCGCCTGTGAGAGGTGCGGAAGGCCCAGCCAGTGATCGAGCGAGCGCCGGCGCAGGGTGCTGAGCGCAAGCTCGCGCCGCCCGGTCCGGTCATAGGCCAATGCGAGCCAGAGCAGCGCACCTGACTGCGCGCCAAGGTACGAAGGCAGGTCGGCAGCGACCCGGTCGATGCTGTCCCGTGCCTCTGGGGGACAGCAGACCGTCAGCAGCAGTGCGAACGCCGTACGGGAGGCGAGGTCGTCCTGCGGCGCGCGTGCGACGTCCTGAACCGTGCGAGAGAGCCGATCCGGGTCGACCTCAGCCCCGGCCAGGATCCTCGATAACACGATGATCCTCTCGACCTCCGATGCCCGGGGTGAGCCCGGCTGCACCGTCAGTGCAATGCTGTCGACCACCTGGTGGTCAGCAGCAAAATTGTACGCCGCCAGGAGCCTGAGCATCCCCGGATCGTCCGACTTGAGCGTGGGCTGGCGCCATTCCACGGAGGCAACCCAGGCATCGAGCCGCCCCGAGTTGCCCAAGGGCGTCACCGCGACATCCGCGACCTGAGCGCGTTCGATGGGACTTGCCGCACGCGACTCGAGCAGGCTGATCGCCCGGAATCCATCCTCGACTCCCACTCCCTGCAGCTGGCTCCAGGTGATGATCCGCCTCAACGCGGGCGAGGAATACCCGCCCAGCTGGTCCCGGACACGCCTGGCCTCCGCCGTATCATCCAGCGCGAGGGCAACGCTCCACCGCAGGAACTCCGCCACGTCGCCAGTCGAATCCAGCTTCGCGTAGAGCCGGGCGAGCCGCCGGACGGCAGGACGATCGTCGTTGAGGATGGCGACCTCCACCAGGTGCGCCAGCGGCGCGGCGTACCCCGAGTCGAGCGCCACGGCACGCTCGAAGGCCGCCGCCGCACCCCGAAAGCCGCTGTCGGCCTCCAGAAAACGGCCGAAGTGGAAGAGAGCGTCACCCAGGCCATACCAGCCCTCGACTCGGTCGGGTGTGACGGAGGTGACCCGCTCCCACGCCGCGAGCCGCTCCCGCGGCGTCGCGGGCTCAGGGTACCTCGGTCCCACCAGCGCCTCGAGATAGGCGCGGTCCGGGGCACGCAGTCGGTTTCTGAACGCCCAGGCCAGCCTCCGGTACTCCGCAACCGCGCCCCCCCCCGTCCAGTCGCCGGCATCCGCCAGGTGCAGCCAGGCCAGCGCGAAATTGGAGTCGATCGCCACCGCGCTCCGCAGGGCCGCCGTCGCCTCGGCATACGCGCCGCGACGGTACGCCTCCCGCGCGACCAGGTAGCGTTCGAGTGCGGGCAGTGAAGCGCTCATCAGGTCAGCCAGCCGCTCGCGAGGCTCGGAGGAGGACCCCGCCAGCAATTGACTGGCGAGCCGGTCAACCAGGTCGGGGAGACTGTCAATTGGTCCATTGACCTCTCCGGCCGACTGGACCCTGCCGTCCGCGACCGAGACCAGGCGACCCGAGAAGGTGGGACGCTCCGCCGGTCCCACGATCGAACCCATGAGGAGATGGGCCGCGCCGAGCCGCCGGGCGAAACGCCGCGCTTCCTCCCCCGAAACCGCATCCAGGTCGCGGCTTCGAACCATCTGGTCCCAGGCGGTCAGCACCGTGCGCGGGTCGGCCGCCACCAGCACCTCGCCCGACAGCCGGGAGGCGAACAGCTCGACCATCCCCTCCCGCAAGTAGCCCAGCGTCGAATCGGCATCCGCCAGCCTGAACGGTGCGACCACGACCAGGCGGGAATCGAGCGGGGCGCGCCGCTCACGCACCGTGCCCACCAGTGGAA
>JAOUIC010000132.1 GCA_029884275.1 Gemmatimonadota bacterium
CCGCGCCGTCATCCCGCCTGGATACGAACTCTACCTCGAGTGTCCGATCGGCCAGGGACTGCCTGCGCTCCTCGATGCCATCGGAGCGGCGGGCGCGAGAGCCAAGATCCGGACCGGCGGCACTCGGGCCGACGAGTTCCCGGCGACCGAGGCGGTGACGGACTTTATCGCCGGCTGCGCCGCGGCCCGGCTGGCCTTCAAAGCGACAGCGGGCCTGCACCATCCGGTGCGCGGCAGCTATCCTCTCACCTATGCTGAGGGGAGCCCCTGTGCGACCATGTTCGGGTATCTCAACCTGGTGCTCGCCGCGACCCTCCTCTGGACCGGCGGGAATGCCGAACAGGCGCGTGCGGCGCTGACCGCCGGCGATCACGGGCGGCTGGTCGCGACCGACGACGCGCTCTCGTGGGGTGACGTCTCGTGCTCGACCGGTGCGATCGAGCGAACCCGCCGCGAGTTCATGACGGCGATCGGCTCCTGCTCCTTCACCGATCCACTGAGCGAGATCGGGGCGACATGACCATGGTGCTCGACCAGACCCACGATCCCGCCCGGAAGAGCTGGCTTGCTTCGGCCAACCAGGCTGGCAGCGATTTTCCGCTGCAGAACCTGCCCTTCGGCATCTTCCGCCTGTCCTCCGGCGGGCGGCCGCGCGCCGGGGTCGCCATCGGCGATCGCATCCTCGATCTCGCGGCGGCGCTCGAGGCCGGGTGCCTCGAGCTCCCGGCGCACACCGCGGCGGCGGCACAGCAGCCGGCGCTCAACGCCCTCATGGCCGAGCCGGTGGAGGCGCGTCGCGCGCTGCGTCTTGCACTCTCCAACCTGCTGTCGGAGGGGAGCGCGCTGGCCGGCGACCGCAGCCTGCACGACCGGCTGCTCCCTCCGCTCAGCGAAGTCCGGATGCAGCTGCCCGCGGCCATCGGGGACTACACCGACTTCTACGCCTCGATCTTCCACGCCACCAACGTCGGCTCGATGTTCCGGCCCGACAGCCCGCTGCTGCCGAACTACAAGTGGATCCCGATCGGCTATCATGGGCGGGCATCGTCGGTGGTCGTCAGCGGGACGCCGGTGCGCCGCCCCCGCGGTCAAGCCAGACCGGGCGATGTGCCGGCGCCGCGATTCGGGCCCTCGCGGCAGCTCGATTACGAGCTCGAGCTTGGGGCATGGATCGCCGGAGGCAACGCCCTGGGGGATCCGATTCCGCTCGATGCGGCCGAATCGAGTCTCTTCGGCGTGAGCCTCCTCAACGACTGGTCCGCCCGCGACATCCAGGCGTGGGAGTACCAGCCGCTGGGCCCCTTCCTGGCGAAGAACTTCGCCACCACCGTCTCGCCGTGGGTGGTCACGATGGAGGCGCTGGCGCCGTACCGGGTCCCGGCATTCGCGCGCCCGGCAGGGGATCCTGCACCGCTGCCGTACCTCGACGGCGCCTGGAACCGAAGCCAAGGCGGGCTGGCGGTCACGCTCGAGGTCGCGATCAGCAGCGCCCGGATGCGGCAGGAGGGGCTGGCCCCCGCGCGGCTGAGCCGGGGCGATTTCGGGCTGATGTACTGGACCCTGGCCCAGATGGTGACCCATCACGCGAGCAATGGCTGTGATCTCCGTCCCGGCGACCTGCTGGGGAGCGGCACGGTGTCGGGCCCGTCGAAGGATGAGCGGGGTTGTCTGCTCGAACTCACCTGGCGGGGCCGGGATCCGCTGACCCTGCCCTCGGGTGAGGCCCGCACCTTCCTCGAGGACGGCGACGAGGTGATCATCACCGGGTTCTGCGAGCGTCCCGGTGCGGTCCGGATCGGCTTCGGCGAATGCCGCGGCGTGATCATGGCCGCGCGGGAACTCTGAGGAGGATGAGCGTCATGACCAGCACCGTGCCCAAGACCGCCCCCACCGCCGGCGTGCCCGTGGGGCTGACCACGACCCGCGCCCCGTTCATCGAGCTGGCGCAGAGCGCGGGAGAGCTCTACATCGACCAGCCCTACGAGCTCTACAGCGACGAAAACCACGACACCTGGAGCCGGCTGCTGGAGCGGATCCGCCCCCGTTGGGAGCGCTACGCCAACCGGAAGTTCCTGGAGGGGGTGGACACGCTGCAGCTGGACATGCGCCGGGTGCCGCGCTGCAGCGACATCAATCGCTTCCTGGAACCCCGGACCGGCTTCAAGGCCAAGCCGGTAAGCGGCTATGTGCCGGCGTACAAGTTCTTCGACTGCCTCAAGCAGCGCGAGTTCCCCACTACGATCACCGTGCGTGACGGCAGCTCGCTCGACTACCTGCCCGAGCCCGACATCTTCCACGATGTCGCCGGCCATGTGCCGATGCACACCGACCGGGCCTTCGCCGACGCGCTGGTCAAGTTCGGCGAGTTCGCCGAACGTGCCGCTCGGCGTGCCGGCGAGATCAGGGACGAGAAGGAACGGATCCAGGTCCTGACCAGCAACATGAAGGGGCTGGCTCGCTTCTTCTGGTTCACGGTGGAATTCGGGCTGATGCGGGACCGCCCAGGCACCGCGATCGCTCCCGGCGCCTGCCGGGTGTACGGCAGCGGGCTGCTGTCGAGCTACGGCGAGATCGCGCACTCGGTCGAGAGCCCCACGGTTCAGCGGTTCCCGGCCCAGACCGAGTGGATCATCAACCAGTATTTCGAGATCCACCACTACCAGCCGCTCCTGTTCGTGATCGAGGACTTCGAACATCTGTTCTACCTGGTGCACGACCTCGAACGGAAGCTCGACGCGGGCCTGCTCGACAACCTCCAGCCGGGCGAGCCGGAGGTGAACGAGGTGGACCTCAAGAGCTTCCTCGACGCGGCGCTCGCCTCGTAGAGGCACGAGGCACCCCGTCGCGCGCCCGCTGGGGCTCCTGCAGCGGCGCGTTGGGCAGTCTGGTTGCGCCCGCTCGCCGGGTTGGGGTCCTCTCATTGCGCCGAGCAACCCGGCTGCGCTCGCTCGCCGGGTCGGGGTCCTTCTGCGGCGCGTCGAGCCCCGGCGCCAAGTCGATCTCACCGCTTGGAGGGGAGTGTCGAGGCAAGGCAGGTGACGGAAGTCCGCGCGCCGCCGGACCCTCGACCCGGCTTCGCGACCGCCCCGACCGGAGTATGGTTCGCTGTCCCCGGTGACCTCGAGTTCGCACCTCCTCCTGCATTTTCTGGCCGACGGTAAGGCGTCGGGCGAGCCCCCGAGCTCTGGCCGCGGGACCGGGTCGAGGGCCCGGCGGCGCGGAAGCGTCCGCAACCTGACGGCTCGCGGCATTCCCCTTCAGCCGTTGCACCGGCTCCAGAGTCGGACGGTGGACGCGCCGCGAAAGGGCCCCGGCCCGGACCGCGGCCTGGCGACCGCGCTGCCCCGCGTCTGGTCGCCACGCTGCGCATCATTCCGCGCCGGCTCTTCTGACCTGATGGCCCTACCATGGTCCATGCGGCGCCCGGTCCTGGTTCCTCCCTCCGAATGGTCCGACCCCCGGCACCGGCTGGGACTCGCCGGCGAACTAGCGGCCCTGGCGTATCTGACCGGGGCGGGGTGGCTGCTCGAGGCCCATCGGTTCAAGGTCGGCCGAAACGACATCGACCTGGTCATGCGGCGCGGCGACGTGGTCGCATTCATCGAAGTGAAGACCCGCCGGTCGGCCGCGTTCGGGCCGGGTGGGGCCTCCGTGGGCTGGAAGAAGCGTCAGGCGCTGGCGCGGGTGGCGGAGGTCTGGCGGATCCGGTTCGGGCGGCGGCGGGATCTCTACCGATTCGACCTGTGCGAAGTCGTTCCCCGGCGATGGCGGTCGCCAGAGGTCTCCCACATCCCGAATGCCTGGCGGGCAGACCGTCTGTGGTAAGCATGTGACCGATTTTGAGCCATAAATTGACTATTGCTTTGGGGTATTTTCGGTGTTAGCTTGTAGTCCGTTACCCGAGTGACTGAAAACAATTCACTTTATTACTGCTGGAGACCATCTCATGGCTGAAGAAACCAAACTCGACGCGGAGCGGCGCAAGGCGCTCAACCTCGCCATCTCCCAGATCGAGAAGCAATTGGGGAAGGGCTCCATCATGCGGATGGGCAGTGAGAGCCCCCGGGTGAGGGTCGCCGCCATTCCCACCGGCGCAATCAACCTCGACGCGGCGATCGGCATCGGTGGCGTTCCGCGCGGCCGGATCACCGAGATCTACGGTCCGGAGTCGTCGGGCAAGACCACCCTCTGCCTGCATCTGGTGGCGAATGTCCAGAAGGCTGGCGGCGTTGCGGCGTTCGTGGACGCGGAGCACGCGCTCGACGTCGAGTACGCCCGGAAGCTCGGCGTCGACATCGAGAACCTGCTGGTGTCGCAGCCGGACACCGGGGAACAGGCGCTCGAGATCGTCGAGATCCTGGTCCGCTCCGGCGCGGTGGACCTGGTGGTGATCGACTCGGTGGCGGCGCTGGTGCCCAAGGCCGAGATCGAAGGGGAGATGGGCGACAGCCACATGGGGCTGCAGGCCCGGCTGATGAGCCAGGCGCTCCGGAAGCTGGCCGGCGGCATCAACCGCTCCAACTGCTCGGTGGTGTTCATCAACCAGCTGCGCGAGAAGATCGGCGTGATGTTCGGCAACCCCGAGACCACGACCGGCGGCAAGGCGCTCAAGTTCTACGCCTCGCTCCGCCTCGACATCCGCCGGGTCGGGCCGGTGAAGGAGCGGGAGGTGGTGATCGGCAACCACGTGCGGGTGAAGGTGGTGAAGAACAAGGTGGCGCCGCCGTTCAAGCAGGCCGAGTTCGACGTGATGTTCGACGAGGGGATCAGCCACGTCTCGCTGGTGGTGGATATCGCCGCCGAGGCGAACATCATCCAGAAGTCGGGCGCCTGGTACTCCTACGGCGATCAGCGGATCGGTCAGGGCCGCGAGAACGCCAAGCTCTTCCTCAAGGACAATCAGGCTCTGCTGGCCGAGGTCGAGGCCAAGGTGAAGGACTTCCTCGGCATGAAGGCCGGGGCGATGGCCGGTGCCGGCGCCGAGGAGGGGGAGGAGTAGGTGGCGCGGATCACCGGCCTCGCGCCGGACCCGCGCCGGCCGGACGTGGTGCGGGTCCTGGTGGATGGGCGGCCGTTCTGCACCGTGCCGGCGACGGCGGCTGCGGCAGCCCACCTGGAGGTGGGGGCGGTG
The DNA here is from genome assembly GCA_029884275.1 of Gemmatimonadota bacterium. GTDB lineage: Bacteria > Gemmatimonadota > Gemmatimonadetes > Gemmatimonadales > GWC2-71-9 > JADJOM01. Next base: position 5,132 of record JAOUIC010000132.1, read on the forward strand.
TGGAGCGGCGAGCTGTCGGCGTCGGCCAGCCGGTTCGCCGATGTCGCGGCGGTGTGGCAGTCGCTGCTCGCGACGCTGGCGCGGCGCGCCTTCTCGGTGGAGGAGCTGCGCCGTCGTCTGACCCGGAAGGGGCATCACCCCGAGGTGGTCGCGGAGGCGATTCTCAGGGCTCAGCGGGAGCGGCTGCTGGACGACGCGCTGTTCGCGGAGCAGTACGTCGTCTCACGTGCCGCGCGCGGGCGGGGGCCCGCGCGCCTCCGACGCGATCTCCAGGCGCTCGGTGTGGCCACCCGGCACATCGAGGCGGCACTCGCTAAACAATGGCCCGAGGGAGCAGAACCGCTGGACCTGGCCCGGCAGCTGGCTTCCAGGCGGGCCCGCCAGCTGGCGGGTGTCCCGCTGGATGTCCGCCGACGGCGGGTGCTTGCCTATCTGGGCCGGCGGGGGTTCACCGGGGCCGCGGCGGTGAGGATCACGCGGGAGGCCTGCGCTAACCCCTGACGTGGCTTGGCCCTACGGTTCCGGGCCCGGTATATTCCCCCACCTATGAAAGCCGCTCAGATCCGCCGTCTGTTCCTCGATTTCTTCGTCGCCCGCGGCCACACCGAAGTGGCCAGTTCCTCCCTCGAGCCGGCCGACGACCCGACGCTCTTGTT
>JAOUIC010000133.1 GCA_029884275.1 Gemmatimonadota bacterium
CGGCCTCTCGCCGTCGTGCGAACAGGAGGTCGTCGGCCAGTTGGTGGAACTTCGCGCCGCGGCCGCCGAATATGCCCGCCGCGACGGGCGCCTGGCCCCCGACGACCTGTTCTTTGCCGAACAGAACGCCCAGGTGGTGGCGACGGCGGAGCAGTATTACCGCACCATGTTCCAGAGCAACGTCGCCTCGTGGAATCTGCGCGACCGGCACATGGCGGACACGCTCGTCGCGTTGGGTGATTTCCTGGACCGGCCCGGCGCCCGCTCGAAGATCGTGGTCTGGGCCCACAATTCCCACCAGGGCGACGCGCGGGCCACCGAGCTGGGCCAGCGTGGCGAGCTGAATCTGGGTCAGCTTGCCCGGGAGCGATTCGGGAACGAGGCGGTGCTGGTCGGCTTCACCACGTACGCCGGCACCGTCACCGCCGCCTCCGACTGGGGCGCCCATGCCGAACGGAAGGTGGTTCGCGACGCCCTCCCGGGCAGCTACGAAGCGCTGTTCCACGACTGTGGTGCGCCGAACTTCTACCTCGACCTGCGCGCGCCGAGCGAAGCCGTCCGGGTTCTCGAGAGCCCGCGGCTGGAGCGGGCCATCGGGGTGATCTACCGGCCGGAGACCGAGCGGCTGAGCCACTACTTCCACGTGCGGCTACCGCAGCAGTTCGACGCCGTACTTCATTATGACCACACCCGCGCGGTGGAGCCGCTGGAGCGGACCCCGATCTGGGAGCGTGGCGAGATCGAACTGCCGGAGACATACCCCTCGGCACTGTAGCGAGGAGGATCACCATGACGACCATCATTCAAGCCCATGAACGGCAGGTGCAGATCCCCGCGGGGCCGGTCCGGCTTCCCGGTGAGCTCACCTTGCCAGACCAGGCCATCGGACTGGTCGCGTTCGCGCATGGCAGCGGCAGCAGCCGGTTCAGTCCCCGCAACCGTTCGGTGGCGCACACCATCCGCCAGGCCGGGTTAGGCACCCTGCTCTTCGACCTCCTGACCGAGGATGAGAGCCAGGACCGGGCCAACGTGTTCGACATGGACCTGCTGGCCGAGCGGCTGCTGGCCGCGACGCGTTGGGCGGTCCAGGATCCGGACACCAGGGCCTTGAGGCTGGGCTACTTCGGCGCCAGCACCGGCGCCGGAGCGGCGCTGATCGCGGCGGCCCGCGCCCCCGACCGTATCGGGGCGGTAGTCTCGCGTGGCGGCCGGCCGGACCTGGCCGGGGAGTGGCTGCCGAAGGTGAAGGCGCCCACGCTGCTCATCGTGGGCGGCCACGACATCCCGGTGGTTGGCCTCAACCAGGCGGCGCTCGAGCGGCTCGGCGGCCCGAAGCGGCTCACCATCGTGCCGGGTGCCACGCACCTGTTCGAGGAGCCGGGGACGCTGGAGGAGGTCAGCCGCCTCGCGAGCGACTGGTTCAGCCACTACCTGCGGGCGCCGGAGACGGGTGCGGACTGATCAGCTTCACCGCCCCGAGATCCACGCGGACTTCGGGGCCGGAATGAACCCGGGAGCCCTCCGACACCCGAGGGGTTTATTTCTCTGTCAGTGCACGGTGTCAGCGTTTGACTGGTAAGGCGCACCCGACTCCGGAGGTCGCAATGATGAACAGTGCGGCGCCCGCTGCGCGGAAGGGACTTCGCTCCCTTGTCGTGGCCACTGACTTCACGCCAGGCGCGAGCCGCGCGCTGCGGCGAGCGGCCCGCCTGCCATTGGCTCGCGGCGCCCGGGTTTCCCTCGTCCATGTGAGCCCGTCGGCGTTCCCCGCAATCACACGTCGGAAGCTGTACGCCGAGACGGTCCGGCTCCTCGACCAGACCAGGCGGGAGTTCCTCACCGAAGCCGCCGAGGCCGGCCAGCCGGAGTTGCGAGTAGCCACCGCGGTGCCCCGCGGCAGGCCCTTCCTCGAGATCATCCGGCATGCCCGGAAGAAGAAAGCCGACCTGATCGTTCTCGGCCGCCACGGTCGGCGGCGAGTCGGCAACCTCCTCGCCGGATCGACCGCCCAGCGAGTGGCGCGGCACAGTGATGTCCCTGTGCTGCTCGTCAACCTCGAGCCGCGTCGCGCCTACCGGCGGATGATCTTCGCCACCGATCTGGAGCCGGGGTCGCGGTACGCCGCCGACCTGGCCGCCCGCCTCATGGACCACCAGGCTGCCACGGTCACGGTGTTGCACACTTATGAGGTGCCCTTCGAGGGATGGATCGCGGTGAGCGATCGAAGCGGTGGGAGCGCGTACCGACGTCACCCATTCCGCGAGAACGCGATGAAAGGGCTGCGGCGCTTCGTCGCGGGGCTGACCGACCTCGGGGTGCCCTCCCTTCCGAGGCTCCGCTTCGGCGACCCGCGGGAGGTCGTCATTGAGGAAGCGAACCGCGACCGAACCGAGCTGGTCGCACTGGGGAGCCACGCCCGCGGTGGCGTGGCACGGGTGGTCCTGGGGACCGTGTCGGAGACGGTCATGGGTCAGGCCCGGTGCGATGTGCTCGTGGTCCGCCCCCCGGGTCTCTCCGTCAGGATGGTCTGAACCTGCCTGCGACACGCCGCCCCCTTACCGGGCGGCGTGACCGTAGAGCACCCAGAGGCCCGCCAGGTAGCTGATGATCATCAGCGTGCTGCCCGGCTCGACCAGCGCCCAGCGGCGCTCCGCCCGGTAGACGATCGCGCTGAGGCCGATCCCCATCAGCACCACCGCGAAGAAGGCGGTCAGGGCGTGGCTGGAGTCGAGCGCCGCGAACAGCGGCCCCCCCTCGTGCGCCAGCTCCATCGGCAGGAACACCAGCATGTTGAAGGCGTTGGAGCCGAAGAGGTTTCCGACGGCCAGGTCGAACGCCTTGAGACGCACCGCCGCGACGGAAGTCACCACCTCGGGGAGCGAGGTGGACATGCCGACCAGCAGGGTTCCGACGAAGGTCTGCCCCAGCCCGCTCACCTCCGCGAGACGTTCGGCAGTGCGGGCAAAGACCGGCGCAACGACCACGATGGCGAGCGCGGCCAGCCCGAAGCGAATGATCGCGGCCCGGAGCGGCGGCGTGTCCGTAGCCGGCGCGGGTGTGTCGGCCTTGGCGGAATCGCCGCGGAGCACGCCCTGCCGGTAGATCGTCAGGGTGCCGACGACGTACACCACGAGCAGGATCAGCGGCTCGACCCCATTCCCCAGCAGGGTGAGCCCGACCGGCGCGAGCACAAACACCGCCGCCAGCGCCGTCATGATCATCCCAAGGCTCGCCGCCAGGGCGTGGTCCAGCGCGGCGCGCTGGAAGACATGGTCCCTCGGCGGCAGCACGCCGAGCAGCGCGAGGATGAGCATGTTGGCCATGCTCGACCCGAACAGGTCGCCGGCGGCGAGGTCGGGGGCGCCGATCCGCACGGCGGCGATGTCGGTGGCCAGCTCCGGCAGCGAGGTCGCGGTGGCGAGCAGGATCACGCCGGCCCGGAGCCGTCCCAGACCGGTGCGCTCACCGATCACGTCCGCCGCCCGGGTCAGCTCCGTGCCGGCGACGAAGACCACCGCGGTGCACGCGACGAACAGCAGCAACGTGACGGTCACGGCGTCGCGCCCTCCCGGAAGAGCCGGCCCCGTCGGATCATCCACTTCTCCAGCTCGACGCCGAAGAAGACGATGGTCGAGAGAAGCAGGCAGGCGGCCAGGTCCCCGGCGGAAAGCGGTTCGGTCCTGAAGACCCGGGTCAGCGCGGGCACGTAGAGCGTCATCAGTTGCAGCCCGATGGTGAGGACCACGGCGCCCAGCAGCGCCGGGTTGGACAGGAATCCGATCCGGAAGACCGAATCCCGCTCCGACCGGATTGCCAGCACGTGACCCAGCTGGGACAGCGCCAGCACGGTGAAGGTCATGCTCTGCCAGTGAGCCGAACCGGTGTGCCAGGCCCACGCCAGGGTGAGCAGGGTGATGCCGGCCATGAGCAGCCCGACCCACACCACGTGCTGCCACAGCCCGTGGGCGAAGATACTCTCGTTGGGCGGCCGCGGGGGGCGACGCATGACATGCCGCTCCTCGGGCTCCAGGGCCAGCGCGATGCCGGGCAGGCCGTCGGTCACCAGGTTGATCCAGAGGATGTGGATCGGCAGCAGCGGGATCGGCAGGAACAGGAACGGGGCGAGGAACAGCGTCCAGATCTCGGCGGAGTTGCAGGCCAGGGCGTAGCGGATGAACTTGCGGATGTTGTCGTAGATCCGCCGCCCCTCCCGTACCGCCGCCACGATCGTCGCGAAGTTGTCGTCCAGCAGGACCATGTGCGACGCCTCGCGCGCCACGTCGGTCCCGACCCGGCCCATCGCCACCCCGATGTCGGCGCGCCGGAGAGCCGGTGCGTCGTTGACCCCGTCGCCGGTCATGGCGACGAATTCCCCACGCGCCTGCAGCGCCTTGACGATGCCGATCTTCTGCTCCGGCGCGGCGCGGGCGTAGACCCGCACCTCCGCCACCACCGCCGCCATCTCCGCTTCCGACAGGCGAGCCAGCTCGGCGCCGGTGAGCACCCGGCCCGCGTCGCCGGCGAGGATACCGAGTTCCCGCGCGATCGCCCGGGCGGTGATCGGGTGATCGCCCGTGATCATCACCACCCGGATGCCCGCAGTGGCGCAGAGCCGGAGCGCCTCCCGCGCGCCGGCCCGTGGCGGGTCGTGCAGCCCCACGAGACCCACCAGGGTGAGGCCCTGCTCCACCTCGTCCGGCTCAAGCCTCGCCGGCGCCTCCGGCAACCGCCGCACGGCCACGGCCAGCACCCTGAGCCCCGCTGCCGCCATTTCTTCCACCACCCTGGTGACGGCGGCATCGTCTGGCGGGAGGAGCTGATCGCCCACCCGCCGGTCACGGCACCGCGGCAGCACCTCCTCGGGTGCGCCCTTGGTGAACGAGAGGATGCCCCCTTCCGGCGTCCGGTGGAGCGTGGTCATCCGTCCCCGCTCCGGAGCGAAGGGAATCTCTCCCACCCGCGGCAGGCGCGCGGCAAGCTCGGGCTTGACCAGCCCCACGGCCTCCGCCGCCTCGAGCAGGGCCGCCTCCGTCGGGTCGCCGTGGATCGAGCCGTCGGCCCGCCGCTCGGCGTCGTGGCTCACGCCCAGCGCCAGGTGCAGCAGCTCGGCCGCCCCACCGCTGGGAATCCCGGACTCCGGGGAGTCGCCACCCACCGCGCTGACCCGGCCCACCTGCATCCGGTTCTCTGTCAGCGTGCCGGTCTTGTCGGCGCAGATGAACGTCACCGAGCCGAGTGTCTCCACCGCGGGGAGCCGCCGAACCAGCGCCTGTCGGCTCACCAACCTGCGGGCGCCGAGCGCCAGCGAGACCGTCACCACCGCGGGGAGGGCTTCGGGAATGGCCGCGACCGCCAGGGAAATTGCGGTGAGGAACATCAGCACCGGTTCCTCGCCACGGAACAGGCCCACCCCGAAGATGACCGCGCACAGCACCAGCACCACCAGCGCCAGTCGCCGCGCAAACCGGCTCAGGCGCCGCTGCAGCGGGGTCTTGAGGTCCTCCTCACCAGCCAGCAGCGTGGCGATGCGTCCCAGCTCGGTGGCCATCCCGGTGGCCACCACCAGCCCGACGCCGCGGCCGCGCACCACCACGGTGCCCTTGTACACCATGTTCAGGCGGTCGCCGAGCGGCAGTTCGGCATCGGGCAGCGGCTCGACCAGCTTCTCGACCGGATGGGATTCGCCGGTGAGGGCCGCCTCCTCGACCCTCAGCGTGGCGGTCTCGATCAGGCGAAGGTCAGCCGGAACGATGTCGCCCGCCTCCAGCAGGACCA
>JAOUIC010000134.1 GCA_029884275.1 Gemmatimonadota bacterium
CGGACTCCGGCTGGCCCGGGACGGCTGGAAGCAGGCGAGCAAGGGTGACCGCGCCCTGCTCCTCGGGCTCAACGTGGTCGAGGGGAAGGTGGTCTACCCCGGCGTGGCCGAGGCGTTCGGCCTCCCGCTCACGCCGGTGGAGAGCGTGATCTAGGCGATTGGGGGACGGTGCTGGACATCCAGTTCGTTCGACTGCCGCACGGCGAAGGGCTGCCCCTGCCGAGCCCGGCCACCCCGGGCTCCGCGGGCTATGACCTGACCAGCGCGGATGACGCCACCCTGGCCCCGGGTGAGCGCCGCCTGTTCCGCAGCGGCCTTGCGATCGCTGTGCCGGCCGGGTTCGAGTGCCAGATCCGGCCCCGGTCGGGGTTGGCACTCAAGCACGGCGTGACTCTGCCGAACGCTCCGGCAACGATCGACAGCGACTACCGCGGGGAGCTGATGGTGGCGTTGATCAACCACGGGCAGGACCCGTTCACCGTCACCCGCGGCATGCGGATCGCGCAGCTGGTGTTCGCACGAGTGGAACAGGCTGGCTTCCGGGCGGTCACCGAACTTCCTCCGACCGGCCGGGGTGAGGGGGGCTTCGGCAGCACAGGGCACTGAGTGGGCTAAGTTCCCGTCTTGTCCGGAGTTAGTAGTTGGCTTAGCTTACCATTTATGCGCTCGCGTCGGCCTTATTCATGAAGTTTTTCGCCCTAAAACTCGGGTCGTTCCTCCCCGCGAACGAGATCGCGGTGGATCTCGGCACGGCCAACACCCTGGTGTACGTGAAGGGTGAAGGCATCGTGCTCAACGAGCCGAGCGTCGTCGCCATCGAGAAGGCGACCGGCAGAATCAAGGGCATCGGGCTCGAGGCAAAGCGGATGCTGGGCCGCACGCCCGATGGCATCCTCGCGGTGCGGCCGCTCAAGGACGGCGTGATCGCCGACTTCGACGTGACCGAGAAGATGCTGCGCTACTTCCTCAAGACCATCATCGACAAGCATGTCTTCCGGGTCCGTCCCAAAGTGATCGTCTGCGTCCCGTCGGGCATCACCGAGGTGGAGCGCCGCGCGGTGCGGGACTCGGCGGAAACCGCCGGCGCCAAGCAGGTGGACATGGTGGCGGAGCCGATGGCCGCCGCGATCGGGGTGGGGCTCCCGGTCGAGACCCCGACGGGAAACATGGTCATCGACATCGGGGGCGGCACGACCGAGATCGCGGTCATTGCGCTGTCAGGCATCGTGTCCGACACTTCGATCCGGGTCGGCGGCGACGAGCTGGACCAGGCCATCGTCCAGTTCATGCGCAAGAACTACAACCTGCTGGTGGGCGAGCCGACGGCGGAGCTGATCAAGCTCAAGATCGGATCGGCGGCGCAGACCGGCGACGAGCGGGAGATGGAGGTCAAGGGGCGGGACCTGGTGTCCGGCATTCCCAAGACCGTCCGGGTGCACTCGAGCGAGATCCGCGAGGCGGTGCAGGAGCCGATCCAGCAGATCGTGGATGCGGTGCGGCGCGCGCTGGAGATCACGCCGCCCGAGCTGGCCAGCGACATCGTCGACCGGGGCATCATCATGACCGGCGGCGGGGCGCTGATCCGCGGGCTCGACCTGCTGCTGGCCCAGGAAACCGGGCTGCCCATCCACGTGGATGAGGACCCCCTCACCTGCGTGGTCCGCGGCGCCGGCCGCATCCTGGACGATTACGAGAAGTACCAGAGCGTTCTCTACCGGTAATGCCTTCCGCGTCGGACCGCTCCGTCTTCCGTCGCGACAACGCCCTTTTCGCTCTCTGTGTCGTGCTCTCACTGGTGATGCTCGCCCGCCCGGACTGGGGGGGCAGAGTCACCGGCCTGATCCGCGGCTCCGTGCTCCGCCCGTTCCTCTCCATCCAGGAATGGGCCGAGTCCTCCCGAACCGCGCGTGCCTCGCTGGACGAGCTCCGCAGCGAGCGCGACTCCGCCGTCCACGCCGCCCAGTTCCTTCATTCGCTCCGCGCCGAAAACGAACGGCTCCGTGCCCTGCTCGGTCTGGGCCAGCGCCTCTCCACCGGGTTCATCCCGGCGGATGTGCTGCACCAGGCGTTGCCGACCGATGGCCGCACCCTGCTCCTGTCGGCCGGGGCCAGGGACGGGGTGCGCCAGTTCGACGTCGTGGTGGCCCCGGCGGGACTGGTGGGGGTGGTCCAGACGGTCGGGGCGGGCCAGAGCATCGCCATGACCTGGGCCCACCCCGAGTTTCGCGCCAGCGCCTTCGCGCAGCCGGGTGACGTGTTCGGCATCGTCGCGCCGGCGGTCGAGCTCGCGGGGACCGAGCACCTGCTTCAGCTCAGGGGCGTCGCGATCAGGGATTCGCTCCCGGCGGGCACACTGGTGCTCACGTCGGGGCTGGGGGGCGTGTTCCCGCCCGGCATTCCGGTCGGGACGGTGATCGGCCCGGTGACCGAGGAGACCGGCTGGGAGCTGGTCTACCTGCTCCGTCCCGCCGCCTATCCGGGCATCGGGGGGCAGGTGCTGATCCTCCGTGCCGGCGCCCCGGCGGGCGTCCCGGACGCCTTCACCCCGGAGCGCGCGCCATGAGTGCCCCCCGCGACCGCGGACGGCTCTGGGCGGTCCTCGCCCTCCTGGTGGTGTTGCACTTCGCGCTCCGGCCCCGGCTCGGCGCGCCGCAGATCGCCCCCGACTTCCTGCTGCTCGCGCTGATGCTCTACGCCATCCGCAGCCGACCGGGCTCCGCCGCGCTGGCGGGCTTCATCGTGGGCCTGGTGGGCGACGCCATGGTGCCGGCCCGGCTCGGAGCCGGTGCGCTGGCGCATACCGTCGTGGGCTACCTGGCCTCCTGGGGCCGGGCAGTCTTCTTCCCGGACAACCTGTTCGTCAACGGGGTGGCGATCGCGGTGGGGGCGTGGGCGCGGAATGCGATCCAGCTGCTCGCGAGCGGGGGCGGGACCGGCGGGCTGATGGTGCAGCTGTTCGTGTACGCGCCGCTGCAGGCGCTGCTCACGGCGGTCACCGGCGCGGTCGCGCTGGTCGTCTTCCAGCGCTGGCTGGACATCCGGCTCGAAACATGAACGAGTTCCATCCTCGCCGCCTCGCCCAGCGCGCCGGCCGCGCGGGGTGGCTGCTGGGAATCGCCTTCCTGCTGTTGCTCGGCGCCTTCTTCCGGACCCAGGTCCTGCAGCATGACAAATATCGCCTGCGAGCCGAGAGCAACCGCCTCCGGGCGATACCACTGCCGCCGGCTCGCGGCACCGTCTTCGACCGGCACGGCAGGGTGCTGGCCGAAACCGTGCCGGGATACTCGGTGGCGCTCCTGGCGACTTCGACCAGCGGCCTCCGGGAGGAGCTGAGCCGGTTTGCCACGCTGGTCCCGCTGGACTCGGCGGCGGTCGAGGCGACCGTGGACCGCTACCTGCGTGCGCGCTACCAGCCGGCGGTAGTAATCCCCAACGCCACCCCGGCGGAGGTGGCGCGGCTGGAAGAGCACCGGGCCATCCTGCCGGGACTGGTGATCCAGACCGAGCCGCGCCGGGTGTATCCCACCGGACGGGTTACGGCGCACATCCTCGGCTACATCGGCGAAGTGGACCAGGCCGACCTCGACGCCAGGCGGTATCCCGGGGCACAGCTGGGTTCGATGGTGGGCCGCTCAGGTCTTGAGCTGGAATACGATCCGTCGCTTCGTGGGGCGATGGGGGTCCGGTACATTGAGGTCGATGCCCGCGGGCGCCTGGTCCGCGAGCGGGGCGCCGCCGACGGATTGCCGTCGGCTCCCGGCGGCGACCTCCACACCACCCTGGACCTCGACCTCCAGCTCTTCATCGACAGCATCTGGCCGGCGGGGCGCGCGGGAGCGATGGTGGCCATGACGCCCGATGGCCAGGTGCGCGCGCTCTACTCCACGCCGGCCTACGATCCCAATGCCTTCGTCGGCGGGATCTCGCGGGCCGAATGGTCTCGGCTCAACACCGACTCTGGGCTTCCACTCCTCAACCGGGCCATCCAGGTGAAGTATCCACCGGGGTCGCCGTTCAAGCTGGCGCTCGCGGCAATGGCGCTCAAGCGGGGACTGGTCCGGTTCGACCAGCACATGCCGGTGTCCTGCCGGGGTGGGATGCAGTTCGGCAATCGCTTCTTTCGCTGCTGGAAGGCCGATGGTCACGGCTCGCTCGACCTGATCGGGGCGGTGGCGCAGAGCTGCGACGTCTACTTCTACCAGCTGGGGCAGCGGGTGGAACTGGACAACATCCTGCAGGACGGCGTGACGATGGGGTTCCGCGAGCGCTCCCACATCGACCTGGTGAACGAAGTCGCGCCAATCTGGCCCGCGACCACGGAGTACTTCGACCGGCGATACGGCCCGCGCGGCTGGAGCCAGGCGGTGGTGCTCAACCTGTCGATCGGGCAGGGGGAGAACACCCAGACCCTGATCAACATGGTCCGCTTCTACGCCGCCCTGGCCGGCGACGGGCGCTCCCCGATTCCGTACATTGTGCGCCCTGACAGCGGCAACCGGCCCGACCTCGGCTTGACGACGGCGCAGCTCGACGTGCTCCGCGCCTCTCTCGTGGCGGTGGTGGAACGCGGCACCGCGGCACGCAGCCGCATGGCCGAGTACACCCTGGCCGGGAAGACCGGCACGGCGCAGAACTCGGGCGGGGCGGACCATGGCTGGTTCATCGGCTTCGCGCCGGCGGAGAAGCCGGAGATCGTGGTCGGGGCCATCTTCGAGTTCGGCGAGCATGGGAGCGATGTGGCGCCGTACGTCATGCAGGCCGTCCGCCGATATCTGCTCGGCGCTGACGGGGATACCGGCGGACGCCGGCAGCGGCTCGATCTGCCCGGCGATGCCCCCGCAGCCCCGCTCCCGGCCGATTCGATCCCGGTGGACTCGATCCCGGATCCGGATGGTCTGGCCCCCATGGTGGTCGGAGGTCGCTGATGCCCAGGAGCATGGGATTGGACCGGCCGCTCCTGATCGTGATCACCCTGCTCGCGATGATGGGCGTGGTCATCCTCTACTCCGCCGGGCAGACCGACGTGCCGAACTTCGCCGCGGCGGGCGCCTGGCGGCGCCAGCTGGTCTGGATGGCGGCCGGCGTCGTCATGGCGGCCGTTGCCTTCCGTGTCTCACCCCGGATGCTCGAGTGGCTCGCGCTGCCGCTCTATCTCCTCGCCCTGCTGCTCCTCGCGCTGACGCTGGTGATCGGGGGCGGCGCCGGTACCGCGGCCAGCAGCAAGAGCTGGATCTACATCGGCGGCCACGCGCTGGGACAGCCGGCGGAGTTCGCCAAGCTGGCCGTGGTGCTGATGCTGGCTCGACACCTGAGCGGCCGCCGCGAAGCTCCGGACAGCCTCCGGGACCTGGTCCCTTCCTGCCTCATCGCCGGGCTGCCAGCCCTCCTGGTGCTGATGCAGCCGGACCTGGGCAGCGCCCTGGTGTTCGGCGGCATCCTCTTCGCCGCGCTCTTCTGGGCCGGGACCGCACCTTCCCACCTGATTCTCCTCGCCTCCCCGGGCGTGAGCCTCCTGCTGGCCTTCAACCTCTGGACCTGGGTCGCCTGGATGGTGTTGCTGAGCGTCCTCCTGCTGGTCTGGCGTCCGTATCTGTTCGAGGGGATTCTCGTCGCGGCGGCCAACTCGGCGATGGGGTTCGTCGCCCTGCCGATCTGGCGGAGCCTCGCCAGCTACCAGCAGAACCGGCTGCTGACCTTTCTCAACCCGGAGGTCGACCCCCAGAAAGCGGGGTACCAC